>JANLTS010000244.1:0-9192 GCA_031363045.1 Hyphomicrobiales bacterium | reverse complement strand
CAAGGGCGAAACCGTGGCGCCCCTGGACAAGACCTACGAAATTTTCGGCGGCGGCATTCCCATCAGCTGGCTTGGACCCTTCTGGAGCTGGATGCTGGCGGCCATCGTCTGCGCGGCAATCGTGTTCGGTATCGTCAATGGCCGCCGCCAGCGTCTGCGCTTCAAGTTCCCACTGCGCCCCATGTGGGCCGAGGTGTTTCTGGCTGCCATCGGCAGTGCTGCTGTGCTCGGCACCACGCTTGTAATGAATTCCTACCCGTGGCCCTTCAAGCTGATTGAAAACTACGCCAAGGCGAACGGCGTGACCATCCCGCCTGGCATTGAGGACAAGGACGGTAACGCCATCTGCATGGCCGCCGACAAGGTGGTGCGCTGCACCGATGGCTTGATTTACTATACCGGCTATTCCGTGCCGGTGTTGATCGCCCTGGTCGTCGGGCTGCTGATGACGTTCCTTGCCACGCGCACCATGTTCGGGCGCTACGTCTATGCCACCGGTGGTAATCCGGAGGCGGCAGAACTTGCCGGTATCAACACCAAGTGGCTGACCGTGAAGGTCTTCGCGTTGATGGGTGCACTCGTCGGCGTGTCCTCGATCATTTCGTCCGCACGTCTCAACGCGGCAACGAATGCGCTGGGTGGGCTCAACGAACTCTACGTCATTGCCGCCACCGTCATCGGCGGCACGTCGCTGGCTGGTGGCGTTGGCACAATTTACGGCGCCATGATGGGCGCATTGATGATGCAGTCCATCATCTCCGGGATGTCGTTGCTGAATTTGCCCGCGGCATTCCAGAACATCGTGGTAGGCGTGGTGCTGGTCCTCGCTGTCTGGCTCGACCAGATGTATTCCCGCCGTGTGAAGTAAGGAGAACCGCCATGGCCAACGTACCTTTGATCGAAATGCGCGATATCTCCATTGCCTTCGGCGGCATCAAGGCCGTCGATCATGCTTCGGTCGATCTCTATCCCGGCGAAGTCGTTGGCCTCCTCGGCCACAACGGCGCTGGCAAGTCGACGCTGATCAAGATTCTTTCTGGCGCCTACAAGCGCGACCACGGACAGATTCTTATCGAAGGCAAAGAAGTGGCGATCAACAATCCACGCGACGCCAAGGCGCTTGGCATCGAGACGATTTATCAGACGCTGGCCTTGGCCGATAATGTCGACGCCGCCGCAAACCTTTATCTCGGCCGCGAATTGAAAACCGCCTTCGGCACGCTCGATGACGTGGCAATGGAAGCCGAGACCCGCAAGGTGATGCACCGCTTGAACCCGAATTTCCGCCGCTTCAAGGAGCCGGTGATGAAGCTCTCGGGCGGTCAACGCCAGTCGGTAGCGATTGCGAGGGCCATCCACTTCAACGCCCGCATCCTGATCATGGACGAGCCGACCGCCGCGCTTGGACCACAGGAGACGGCGCAAGTGGGCGAGCTCATCAAGAGCCTCAAGGCCGATGGCATCGGCATCTTCCTGATCAGCCATGATCTGCATGACGTCTTCGATCTCGCCGACCGGCTGACGGTGATGAAGAACGGCAAGGTCGTGGGCTCCGCCAGAACGACGGATGTCGATCACGACGGCGTTCTCGGCATGATCATCGCAGGCAAATGCCCGCCGGGCGCCATCCCGGGCCCTGGCGCGCTGCAGAGTGCCGCTTGAGACGGTGGCGGACTTCGATGTCGTCGCCATTGGCGAACCGCTCTACGAGCTGAACCAGCAGCCGGACGGGCGGTTTCTGCCGGGCTTTGGCGGCGATACGCTCAACGCCGCCATCGCCGCCAGCCGGCTGGGTGCCAGGAGTGCATATGTCACACGGCTTGGTGGCGATATTTTTGGCGGCGCGCTGAAGGAATTGATGCTCCGTGAACGGATCGATGTTACCGGCGTGAGCCATGATGCCGATGCACCAACCGGATTGTATTTCGTCACCCATGATCCCAATGGCCATCATTTCACCTATCGCCGCAAGGATTCGGCCGCCAGCCTGATGACGGCAGAAGGTCTCGATCACGGCTTGATCCGCAATGCCAGAATTCTTCATGCGTCTGGCATCAGCCAGGCCATCAGCAAAAGCGCCGCAGCTGCCATCGCCGCGGCAATCAATCTTGCCCGCGCAACCGGGGCGACCATCAGCTATGACACCAACTACCGGCCGCGCCTGTGGCGTGTGGCGGATGCCTGGCCGGTGATCGCAGCGTCGGTGGCCACGGCAGACATCGTCAAGACTTCGGCTGAAGATTGCGCGGCGCTGATCGGCCTGACCGATCCGCAAGCGATTGCCGATCATCTTTTGAGTCTCGGAGCCGGTGCCGTGCTGGTGACACTGGGCCGTGATGGCGTGCTGCTGGCCGAGCGCGGCGCATCGCAACTTATTCCAGGCTTTGCGGTCAAAGCTGTGGATGCGACCGGGGCCGGCGACGCCTTCACCGGTGCCATGCTGGCCGAACTGGCGGCTGGCCGTTCGCTCGAAGCGGCAGCCCGCTTCGGCAACGCCGCGGCAGCGCTTTCGACCCAAGGCTATGGTGCAATCGCACCGTTGCCGCGCCGCGCCGAAGTCGAAAGCTTGCTTGGGGGCATGGCGGGTTGATCTGAATCAATGATGGAGCACGGCTTTCTGCCGACAATGCGCTTTCATGCCGAAAGTTCGCTTGCACCATGCCGACTGCATCAGCTGACCGACCCATTCTCGCCCGCAATCCGCTCGATGTCATAGCGCAAGCTCATGCCATCCAGGCACAGATGTGTGACGCGATGGAGCGCATCGCCGATGGACTGCCCGACGATGTTGACCGCCGGCTCTGCGCGCAGGTGGCGGCGTGCCTGCAGTTCGATCTGCCGGTGCACCACCGCGACGAGGAAACGGGACTTTTCCCGATCCTCATGCAGCGCGCCTTGCCGGACGACGGACTGGAGGAGATTCTCGACCGGCTGGCGGCTGAACATTCATCCGATACGGATTTTGCTTCCGAGATCGCCGAGAGCCTGGAGTTGCTGGGCCAGAACAGCCGCACCGCCAACCCCGACATGCTGGGCTACATGCTGCGTGGTTTCTTCGAGCGCTACC
Source organism: Hyphomicrobiales bacterium (assembly GCA_031363045.1). GTDB lineage: Bacteria > Pseudomonadota > Alphaproteobacteria > Rhizobiales > Aestuariivirgaceae > Aestuariivirga. Next base: position 6,125 of record JANLTS010000244.1, on the reverse strand, counting down.
GGCGCCACGTGCATTGGGAAAATATGCTGATCATGCCCTTGGCGCGGTTGCGCCTGACGCCTGAAGACCTCGATCAGCTCTCGGCCCGCATGGAAGCCAACCGGCGTCAGGCGATCTGAACCAACAACGCGGCGTTGGTTTCAACCAGTAATGATTTCCACCGGCTTCGGTACCATATCGGCGCCATTGGTCGGTACCATGTCTTGCGGGCAGGCCGAGAAGACGATGACGATATCCATCTCGGCGCGGAGCGTGACACGGCTGCCCGGAGGAGCGATCGGCGCCACGATGGCGAGGCCGCCATCCGTGGTGATCGCCGAATTCTGGAAGAGATTGAGGGGACTCGGGGTTTCGGACGCCGTCAGCCCGAGGGCACCTAGCGATTCCGCCAGATTGTCTGTGCAGTTGCGGTGATAGATTTGGCAGCCGAGCATGTGGTAGCGGTGGATGTCGCAGGCCGCCAGCAGCGTATCATGCACTCCTCCGGAGGAATCGGCCAGCAGTGTCAGGATCGGCCTGCGGCGATTGGTGAGCAGCACCGAACCGCTGACCGGGCTGATCCGCCCCATGTGGACGCGGCTGTGCTCCATCGACATGAACTCACCAAGCCCGCCGGCGGCGAAGGCCCAGGTGTCAACCACCTGACGGCCATGGGTGTTGACGACTGTGACTGATTGCGATGCGGTGAGCCGCAGTGCCATGCCGTGCCCGGCGGGAAGAATATGATTGCGTGTTGTCATGCTGCCGGTAATCCTTGTCTGAAGTGGCAGATTGCAAGACTATGACAAAATCAGGTGCAATCACAGAAGCTCAGCGAGGCCGGAGATGACCGACAAACCAAACGCCGGAATCGAAACCAGCACGCCGCCACTGGAATTGTCGCGTCCCCGGGCTGCCCTGTGGTGGTTGCGGAAGGGTGGCTTCGTCATGGGTCCGGAATGGGAAAAGGCCCATCAATTGTGCCAGGCTCAGGAGGGCGACCACAGCCATGACCTGGTTCATGCACTGGTGCACTGGATCGAGGGTGATGAGGCCAATGCCGCCTATTGGTATCGCCGGGTCGGTGGCGAGCGCGCCGCCTCCATCACGGAGGAATGGCAACGCATCGCTAACATTCTGGGAGACTGAAGTCACTCAGGCTGGTGTGTTGGGATAACCTGCGGCATCAAGCGCTTGCGAGATATCGGTGGCGGCAATCCGGCTGTCCACGGCGATAGTCTTGGCGGCGAGATCGGCATGGATGCTGGCGGTGGGGTCGAGGCCTCGCACCGCCGTTTCAATTGTCTTGATACAATGGCCGCAGCTCATGTCGGGGACGTTCAAAATGATGCTCATGGTGTTCTTTCCAGTGCAGATCAACCGCTATTGCCAACAGATGGGGCTGGTCTCATGGCAAGGTCAAGTGCCCGGCGGCCGGTTCTTGCTGAATCCATGGCCGGAGTAACAGAATTGGCGGCGGCACCCCATATGCGGGACATGCAGAGTTTCCCAATTGACGGCATGACCTGTGCCTCCTGCGTGCGGCGGGTGGAAAAAGCCGTGGCTGCCGTTCCCGGCGTGTCGCGGGCGTCGGCCAATCTTGCCACCGAGCGGGTTGATGTCGAATGGGCCGGGACTGCCAATCCCGGCGCCATCATCAAGGCTGCTGCAGTCGCAGGCTACAGTGTTCCGACCCAGCGCCTCGATATCGGCATTTCGGGCATGACGTGTGCCAGTTGCGTCAGCCGGGTGGAGAAGGCCATTGCCGCCGTGACCGGCGTCGTCAGTGCCAGCGCCAATCTGGCGACCGAACGCGCCAGTCTTGAAATGCTGGCGGGAACCCGACTTCAGGACATCGAAGCCGCTGTCCGCAAGGCTGGCTATGAACCGCTGCGGCTTGCCGAAGCAGCGGCGGCACTGTCGCAGCAAGCCTCAAAAGACGAGGAGATGCTGCGGCTGAAGCGGCATCTCATCATCGCCGCGATTTTTACGCTGCCGCTGTTCGTGATCGAGATGGGTTCGCATTTCATTCCCGGCATTGGCCATCTGTTGCATCAGAGCATCGATCGTCACTGGCTCTATGTGACCTATTTCGTGCTGGCGAGCATCGTGCAATTCGGTCCGGGCTTGCGGTTTTATGCCAAGGGTATTCCGGCGCTCCTGCGCCTGTCGCCCGACATGAATTCTCTCGTCGTGCTTGGTTCCACTGCCGCCTGGGGTTACTCGGTTGTCGCAACCTTTCTTCCCGGCCTGCTGCCTGCTGGCACTGTGAATGTTTATTTCGAAGCATCCGCCGTCATCATCACGCTGATCCTGCTCGGCCGCTACCTCGAGGCCAAGGCCAAGGGCCGGACCGGCGCTGCGATTGCCCGGCTGCTGGGGCTGCAGCCCAAATCCGCGCAGGTCGAGCGCGATGGTGTGGCGGTGGAGATGGCGATTGGCGATATTGTCCAGGGCGATATCTTGCGGGTGCGCCCCGGCGAACGGCTGGCGGTTGATGGCATTGTCGTCACTGGTTCTTCTTACGTCGATGAATCCATGATCACCGGCGAACCGGTGCCGGTAGCCAAGAGCGAGGGGCTGGAAGTGGTGGGCGGCACCATCAACCAGACCGGCAGCTTCACCTATCGCGCCACGCGCGTCGGCGCCGAAACGCTGCTGGCTCAGATCATCCACATGGTCGAGACGGCGCAAGGCTCGAAACTGCCGATCCAGGCGATGGTCGACCGCATCACCGCATGGTTCGTGCCCGCCGTGATGGCGGCGGCCCTTGCGACATTCATCGCCTGGTATCTGTTCGGCCCCGAACCGGCACTCACATTTGGGCTCGTCAATGCCGTGGCGGTTCTGATCATTGCCTGCCCCTGCGCTATGGGACTGGCGACGCCGACCTCGATCATGGTGGGGACGGGGCGGGCGGCCGAACTTGGCATCCTGTTCCGCAAGGGTGAGGCGCTGCAAACGCTGCGCAATGCCGGCATTGTCGCCGTCGACAAGACCGGAACGCTGACCGCTGGGCACCCCGAACTGACTGACTTCGTCACCACCGGAGACTTCACGCGCGGTGATCTGCTGCCGCTGGTGGCCGCTGTCGAAAGCCGCTCCGAACATCCGATCGCCGCAGCCATCGTCAAGGCTGCGGTGGAGGATGGTCATGTGATTGCCGAGCCAGCGGAATTCGAAGCCCTGCCCGGCTTCGGCGCGCGGGGGATCGTTGCCGGGCGCGATGTGGCGGTGGGTGCGGCGCGCTATGTGGAAAAGCTCGGCCTCGACATTTCGAGTTTCGCAAGCATTGCCGAAACCATGGGAAAAGATGCCAAGTCGCCACTTTATGCCGCCGTCGATGGCCGCCTCGCCGCCATCATCGCCGTTGCCGATCCAATCAAGCCTACGACGCCAGCGGCGATCCGCGCGCTGCATGCCATGGGACTGAAGGTGGCGATGATCACCGGCGACAACCAGCGCACCGCCGAGGCCATCGCTCACAAGCTGGGGATCGATCAGGTGGTGGCCGATGTGCTGCCCGGTGGCAAGGTCGAAGCGATCCGCCGCTTGCGTGCCGGTGGCCTCTCGGTGGCCTTCGTCGGCGATGGTATCAATGATGCCCCAGCCTTGGCCGAGGCCGATGTCGGCATCGCCATCGGCACCGGTACAGATGTGGCGATTGAGAGTGCCGATGTGGTGCTGATGTCTGGCGATCTCATGGGCGTGCCCAATGCCATTGGCCTGTCGCGCGCCGCGATCCGCAATATCGGCCAGAACCTGTTCTGGGCCTTCGCCTATAATGCCGTGCTGATCCCGGTCGCCGCAGGTGTGCTCTACCCCTTCACCGGGACGCTGCTGTCACCGATGATTGCCGCTGGCGCCATGGCGCTCTCTAGCGTTTTCGTGCTGGGGAATGCCTTAAGGTTAAGGCGTTTCCGGCCGGCATCGGAGCGTGTGGCGGCCGCCTGAAAGGCGGGCGGTCAGTTTGACATTAATGGCAAATTTGAATCCCTCTTGCTTTCCGCTTCGCGCTGAGCGCAGATAATATCATCATCTGCGATGTTCTCAAGAGGAGAATACCAATGCGCCAACTGTTCCAATCTCTTGAGATGACAGTTCTAGCCCTGGCGCTGTTTGCCATACCGGCTCAAGCACAAGCCACAAGAACCTGGGTGTCGGGCGTCGGCGACGACGTCAATCCCTGCAGCCGCACCGCGCCCTGCAAGACATTTCCGGGCGCCATTTCTAAAACTGCTGCGGGTGGCGAAATCAATGTGCTCGATTCGGGCGGCTTCGGCGGCTTGACCATCACCAAGTCGATCACGTTGTACAATGATGGCGCGGTTGCCGGATTGCTTGTCTCCGGTACGAGTGGAATTATCATCAACGCTGCCGCCACTGACCGCATCGTCATCGACGGACTCGATATTGATGGTCTCGGAACTGGCCTGAACGGAATACGCATCCTCAACGCCGGATCGGTGATCGTCAAAGACACCGTCATCCGCAATTTTCGCGGCATCCCCGGGCATGGCATCGATATCCAGAGCGGTTCTCCCGTCGAAGTTTTCCTGAAAAACGTCACGATCATGAACAACAACGGCGGCGTCAACGTCAGCAGCACCGGCGCAATCATCAACCGCGTGACCATCGACGACAGCCACATCATCCAGAACGCCACGTTCTCGCTGACGTCGAACGGCGCCAGCGCCAGGGCAGTGATCAATGACTCGGTCTTGCGCGGGGCAGTCACCGACCTTGTGGCGAGCAACACCGGCAAGATCAATTCCTTCGGTACCAATCTCGTCGGCACCGGTGATCCGACGCAGGTCTCGCCGCTGAAATAACCAGTCGCACTCGACATTCGTTCAAGGATCGATCGCCGCCAGCATTGCATAGGACGTGAGCTGGGCAGCAAGATCGTTGATTGCCGATGCGACCATGAGTTCGCCACAGCAGACTCACTGGTGGATTTGGCGCAATCAAGCCGCTGGCCAGTTGAATGCCAAGTTCGTCAAGGCGGAACCAGCAGCCTTGGGCCTCAATCCAGCTTGATGAACGTCAGCATGGCATCTGCGTCGCTTGCGGTGAACTTGGGCAGGTCCTCGCAAACCTTGTACCAGGGCAACTGTGTGTCGGCATACATGTGACACGCCATCCGGGCTTCAGACGGATTGTCCAGACCGCCGACGCATAGATTTGTCGTCCAATCCTGCGCGGGATCGGCAGCCTGCCAGACCAGCCGTGATCCGCATTCGGCACAGAACCCGCGTTTGCCGCTTTGCGACGTCGTGAAGTATTTCGGCTCGCCCTTGAGGTACTTCAGCGTCCCGGCTTTGATGAGGACGGTGATTTCGGCGGGCTGGCCCGTGCTCTTCTAACAGATCGTGCAGTGGCAGAGATATCCGTTCTTGAGAAACACCTCTGCCTCATAGCGAATGCCGCCGCAGAGACACCCGCCGCACACATGAGTGGTTTCAGCTTTCATAACGATCTCCTCGCTGCCTCCGGCAGCCCAACCGGAATGCGTGATAGCATGCAAAAACAGCTCAGCGGAATCGATGCAAGTGCTCTTACAAAGCCGCCCCGGTACATCTGGGTGACATGTGACTGCCTGCTTGTACTGATTTGATATCGGATGGTGGCGAACGCAGTCTGTGACGAACCCGTCTCGTGCCTGTTTTCCCTGATAACAGGGAAAAAACAGGGAATTTTCGGAAATTTCAGGCACATTACTACCAAGTGCACTCGATTTCAGGCCAATTATCAATGGCTTGGGTCAAAATTCCCTAATTGAGATAACAGGGAATTTGAAAGAGCATAACAGGGATTGATTTGCCCTGAACAGGTAAATTCTTGGCGGAAACAGGACGCTCGAAGTTGCTCCTGTTGTCGACCGATTCTGCGCTCGTGAGTCTGAAGGCAGATCCCACTTGCACGTCCGAACCTTGCTCAACAACTTTTAATCCGCCGCAACATCAAAGCCAGCCCTGGGAAAATGGATGTTGATTTCACCAACGCTGGCGTGTTCCGATCGTATCACGATCTCCTGCGCATCGGCAGCCACAAGTTGGCCTCGCACAGCGTCGCGGCCCGTATCATCCGCTCGCACTGATACAATGGAGCCGGCCTTTAGACCCGAAGGATCATGATCACCAATT
>JANLTS010000243.1:0-5576 GCA_031363045.1 Hyphomicrobiales bacterium | reverse complement strand
TTGTCAGGCTTTGAGCAGTCAAGCTGGATAAAGGCCGAGAACCAGATATGGCTCGCGCAACAGGCATTCGAGGCAATGGCCCGGTCGATGGAAACCGCCACCGCCGGAACCGATGTCCTGCATGGCAAGCTGGCAATCGCCGATCTCGCGGAGACAGCCTTGAACGGCCTCGCCCACGCGGTCGGCGGCGCCAGTCTGTCGCAAGCGAGCCCATTTGGCCAATGGATGCAGGACGTGCGCGCCTTGGGATACCTGCGGCCGCCGCGCGCGCTCAGCTACGCGCGTATTCTCAGCGGCCTCGCATCGTAGAGTGTTTGCCGGGCTACACCCCATCCATCGTTTCCAGCTCGTCGATCATTCCAGAGATGACCGATAGTCCCTTGTCCCAGAATTTGGGGTCGGTGGCGTCAAGGCCAAAGGGTTTCAGCAGTTCCGAATGGTGCTGGGTGCCGCCGGCCTTTAGCATCGCAAAATACTTCTCCTGGAAGCCCTGCTCGCTCTCGCGGTAGCGGGCATAGAGCGAATTCACCAGGCAATCGCCGAAGGCATAGGCATAGACATAGAACGGCGAGTGGATGAAATGTGGAATATATGTCCAGTAAGTCTCGTAACCCTCGCCAAACGCGATGCCCTCGCCCAGGCTTTCCGCCTGCACGCTCATCCAGATGGCGTTGATCTGGTCGGGCGTCAATTCGCCGTCTTTCCGCGCCGTGTGCAGCTTGCGCTCGAACGTATAGAATGCGATCTGGCGGACTACAGTATTGATCATGTCCTCAACCTTCGAGGCCAACAGCGCCTTGCGCTTCTTTGGCTCCGTCTCTTGTTTCAGCAGCGCCTGGAAGGTCAGCATCTCGCCGAACACGCTTGCCGTCTCGGCCAGCGTCAGCGGTGTTGAGGCCATCAGCGCGCCTTGTTTTGCGGCCAGCACCTGATGCACGCCGTGGCCAAGTTCGTGCGCCAGCGTCATCACATCGCGCGTCTTGCCTTGATAATTGAGCAGCACATAAGGGTGCGCCGAGGGCACCGTCGGATGCGCGAAAGCGCCGGGTGCTTTGCCTGGCCTGGTCGGCGCATCGATCCAGTTTTTGTCGAAGAATGTCTTGGCAATCGCCGCCATCTCGGGCGCAAATGCTCCGTAGGCGGACAATACCGTGTCGCGGGCCGTGTTCCACGGAACCTCTGCCGTGTCCTTGGCAGGCAGCGGCGCATTGCGGTCCCAATGCATCAACTGGTCCTTGCCGAGCCATTTCGCTTTCATCTTGTAATAGCGATGCGACAGTTTCGGATAAGCTGCGCGGGCCGCCTCAACCAGTGCCGCCACCACCTCCGGCTCAACGCGGTTCGACAGGTGACGGGCATCGGCAATGTCCTTGAAGCCGCGCCAGCGGTCGGAAATGTCTTTGTCCTTGGCCAGCGTATTGGTGATCAGCGTGAAGAGCCTTAAGTTTTCCTTGAAGGTCTTGGCCAGCGCCATGGCGCCCGCCTTGCGCTTGGCCTCGTCCGGGCTCTGCATCAGGTTCAGCGTCGGTTCCAGCGTCAGCGTTTCGCCGTCAACCTCGAAACGAAGGCTCGCCATGGTCTCGTCGAACAGCCGGTTGAAAGCGGCAGCCGACGTCTGCGATTTTTCGAGGAACAATTCCTCCAACTTGTCGTCAAGCTGATACGGCTTCTCCATGCGCAAATTGGCGATCCACGGCCGGTAGTGACCGAGTGCCGGAACCTTCATGGCCGCTTCAAGGGCGGCATCATCGATGCGGTTCATCTCGAGTTCGAAGAACAGCAGCAATGTTGAAATTTCGGTAAGCTTGTTGGAGATGTTGCCATAAAACTGGCCACGCTGCGGGTCGGTGGTGTCGCCGACGTAATAAAGCTGCGCGTAAGACCCGACGCGGCCAATGAGATCGGAAAGCGCTTCATAGTCCTTCAGCGCCTGCGCCAGTTCGGCACCGGACATCGCGGCCAGCCGCCCCTTGTATTTCTCCGCGAAATCCCGGCTCATCGCCTCGGATTTCTTCATGTCCTCGGCGAACCCCAGCGCATCCGGTCCGGCATAGAGATCGGCGAGGTTCCATTCGGGAAGCGTACCAAGGGCGGCGGAAGCGGTCATGTCTGGTCCTTCGAAATGTGAAGGCCTCATATGGCCCAGCCCGCCCGCTTCGGCAACCCGCCCTCATGCAAAGATCAGGATATCGTCGCGGATTGCGCTGGCCGAATGATTTTCGAGATAGTCGATGATGACCAGCGTGTTGCCGGAGCCAAAATCGAGCACCAGATCGTTTCTTTTGGCGCTGCGGCCGATATCGTCGACGTCAGTGAACCCGTAGCGCGAGACATCGATCAGGTCGTCGGCCGCCCCACCCGTGTCCTTGAAGTCGGTAATGGTATCGGCGCCCGATCCGCTTGCGAAAACGAAGGTATCGGGGCCCAAGTCGCCGGTGAGCGTATCGTTTCCGGCGTTGCCCACGATGCTGTCGGCGCCGCGTCCGCCCGAGACCTTGTCACCGCCCAAGCCACCATCAAGGAGGTCGGCACCACGCCCGCCGCCGAGCGTATCGTCTCCGCCCAATCCATTGAGCGTATCGTTGCCATCCCTGCCGATCAGGGTGTTGGCGTCGTTATTGCCGGTCAGCACGTTGATCAAGGCATTGCCGGTGAGCACGAACGTACCCGCCCCGACGATCACGCCGTTCTCGATATTCTCCGGCAGTTCGTAGCGCTGCAAGGTGGTGATGTTATGAATCCCGACAATGTCGATACCGCCACCCGCCGCCTCGATAACGCTGTCATAGGCCAGGTCCGAGGCCAGCGGGCCGGTCTGGTTGACGTCTTCCAACCGGTAGATGTCATCGCCATTTCCGCCGATCAGGGTGTCTTTGCCGTTGCCGCCGATCAGCTGATCGCGGCCATCAAGTCCGGAAAGAACATCATCACCATCGTTGCCGACCAGGCCGTCCGCCATGATCGAACCGGTGATGGTATCAGATGCGGCGGAACCGAATATGTTGATCTCGTCGTTCTGAAAGGGGTTGAAGGGCAAGAAGTTGCTGAAGGTCCATCCCGCAGCGGAAAAACTCGTGTCACCATTGGCCAGGTGAACATCGATGAAGTTGCGGAAATTGTCACCGGTGATGGCAACGGTATCGGAGATCAGGCCAGTTCCGAACTGGGTTGAGTTGAAAACGGCACGCGAAAAGTCGAACCCGGCGAACTCGATCTGGGTGATGCCGAGGAAGGCCTTGCCGCGATAATCGAAGCTCGTCGTCACGACGATGTCGTCGGGTGGCGGCGGCGGCGGTGGCGGTGGCGGGATCGGAAGCTTGAGCTGGGTGTTCATGGGAACCTCCTGTTGATGGTCCCATGGAAACATCAATTCGGGTCTGGCGCAGTTACGTGGGAAACTGTGTGTCAATCCGTCGGCTGGCGGCCTCTTGCCACGGAACGGAGAAGCCGCAAGACTGCGCTCGATGACCTGGTTCGCGCCCATCGACAATTACTGCGAGCGGCTTGACGCAAGCTTCTGGGCCGAGCCGTTGAACGCGCTGTCCAATGCTGCTTTCATCCTGGCCGGGCTGCTGCTTCTGTCTGAATGGTTGAAAGGTCCACGGCAGGTTTCCGCCCTGCTCCTCACACTCAATGTGCTGGTCATCGGCGTAGGCTCGTTCCTCTTCCACACTTTGGCCAACCGCTGGTCAGAACTGGCCGACGTGCTGCCGATCACCGTGTTCATCCACGTCTACTTCCTTCTTGCCCTTAGTCGCTTTCTCGGGCTGCGCTGGTGGATCGCCGCAGCCGCCACTCTGGCACTGTTCGCCGCCTCGCCACTGATCGGGCAGGCCTTGTTGCCCTTGATGGGCGGATCGGCCTTCTATGCCCCGGCCCTCATGGCGATCTTCGGTGTTGCACTTGCAGTGCGCGCAACGGATCGCGCGGTATCGCAGTCCCTCTTCATTACCGGCTGCCTCTTCGCCGTCTCGATCACCTTCCGTGCTGCAGACATGCCACTCTGCGAAAATCTGCCGCTTGGCACCCACATGCTCTGGCACATGATCAACGCGGTGGTGCTTTATCGGTTGGTGCGGTTGTACCTGAAGGCTACCGCAGCGCTCTTAACGCGTTGAGAATCACCGCGACATCGATCACCTCCTGCAACAACGCACCCTGAACAACGGGGAGATAGCCCAGCGCTGCCGCAACCATCGCCGCGAATGACAACCCGAGCCCGGCATAAACACTTTGCAGTGCGATGCCGCGCGCCCGCTTGGCGGTCTCCACCGCCTCGGCCAATCGCGTCAGGTCATCGACAAGCAGCACGGCGTCGGCGGATTCCGAGGCTGCCGCCGATCCGGTCACACCCATCGAGATGCCGACATCAGCAGCGGCGAGTGCTGGCGCATCGTTGACGCCGTCTCCGGCCATCAGCACCACACCGCGATCACGCTCATTCAATACGATGGTGACTTTTTCGAGCGGCGTGAGCCCACCGTGCAATTCATCGATGCCAAGGCCTTCACCCACCCGGTCGACGATCGCCTGGGAATCACCCGAGGCAAGAATGATGCGGCTGATCCCCGCCCGCCGCAGCCGCGCCAGCGCCACTGGCGTTTCCGCCCGTACCGCGTCCGCCAGAATCAGGTGCCCCGCCAAGCGGCCCGAAATCGCCACCGCCACCAGCACCGTGCCCGGCGGCAGGTCCGGCTTCGGCATCGACTTGCGCTTCAACGCCTTGCGCACGAAGTCATGGCCGCCGACCACCAGCTTATGGCCGTCAACCACGCCGCTCAATCCCTCGCCCGCCGTTTCTTGCACGCCGGACGGAAACGTCAGCACCAGATCTCGCGCCCGCGCCGTTTCCACAATCGAGCCGGCGATCACATGCGCCGAGGCCTGCTCCAATGAAGCCGCCAGCCGCAGCACATCATCGCCATTTGCCTTGCCATAAACCACGATGTCATGGAGTTCGGCCTTGCCGCGCGTGAGCGTACCGGTCTTGTCGATCACCAGACTGGTGGCCCGCGCCATGGTTTCCAGCACTGGCCCGCCCTTCATCAGCACGCCACGCCGCGCTGCCTTGCCCATGCCCGAAATGATGGCGACGGGAACCGCCAGGATCAGCGGGCAAGGTGTGGCACTCACCAGCACCGCCAACATGCGCAAGTGCTCGCCAGTCACCAGGTATGTGCCCCCGGCGAGGACCACCGTGACGGCGAGGAATACGAGTGCATAGCGATCCGCCAGCCGCACCATCGGTGCCTTGGCGGCCTGCGCCGCCTCGACCATGCGCACGATCCCGGCATAAGTACTCTCGGAAGCCGGGCGCAACGCTTCAATATCGAAGGCCATGTCGAGTGAGCGAGCGCCACTCGGCACGTCTTGCCCCTCACTCCGCCGCGCTGGCACTGACTCACCCGTCAGTGCCGCCAAATCGAGCAAAGCTTTGCCGGATTTCACGCGTGCATCGACGGGAATGGTATCGCCCTGGCGGATCAGCAACCGGTCGCCAGCCTTGACTGCATCAATCGGCACATCGCTCAAATGCCCGTCGTCATAGCGCAGCGCCGTCTTCCGCACCCGCGCCA
>JANLTS010000233.1:0-7389 GCA_031363045.1 Hyphomicrobiales bacterium | reverse complement strand
CGATGGCATCCATCGCCTCGATTTTGCCAGCAACCGCCGCGCGTTCGTACCACAATAGCGCGACAGCGGCATTGGCGTGCGCGCGTTTGATCTTCAGGGATTTGAGCACCGCCGGATCGTAGCTGCGCGCCAGCCCAAAGGCGCCTTCCGCCAATCCAAGGTCCCATGCCTCCTCATAGGCTTTCCGGGCGAGAGTCATGTGAGCCTTCTTGACCAAGCCATCACCAAGCGAAACCTTGGACTTGGCTGACTCCAAGGCGGCGCTTTCCGTCAAGTTTGTCGTGTTGGGTTTCGGGATGGCGGCGATCTGGTTGGCGGCAGGTCGCTGGATTGATGCAGGTGTGACCAATCCCGGCGGTGGAGCGGATACCGGTTGGACCACCGCATTCGAGAGTGCAATCGTCATGGACTTGACGGGTGCTGCGAGTTCGCCCGTCTTGCGTTCAAATGCTGCAACGGCCACGTCGATTTCTTTCCTGCTGCCTTCCGGCATCACCAGTTTGAGACCCTTGAGATCGCCGATGCCGAGTGTCCAGACTTGATCGCTCTTGTGTCCGGAGGTGAGATAGGCGTTGTCCGGGAGGCCTGAAATCTTCAGCAAGAGATCCTGGCCATCGAGAGCCGGTTCAGCATGCAGTACTAATGGAATGAGACTGTTGATCTCTCCCACTACGTCTTGCACATTGAGGGTGGCAATGGCGATCGTCTTCTTGCTGACAACGGTCTCGGCCACCGGCTGAACCTGCAACGGCAGAGCGTTCAGTTCCACTGCCGGGGCAGGTGGGTTGAAACCGTTAAAGAGCGCCAACAGATTTTGTGTCATCGGTTCCATCTTCGCATTGACGAATCCAGCCGCACCCCCGCCCAGTGCGGCAATCATGGCGGCGAGAACAAATGTAGCGGGAAGATTTCGCTCGACGCGTTGGGTTTTTGCATCCCGCTTGGATCGCGGCACCGGGCGAGCCTGATCTTCTTGAAAATAGAGTGAGTCTCTGTAAGGACGGGCCTCGATCCAACTCTGCGGCGTCTGGTGGGATGTTGCGGCGTGAAGCGGCGGCCGCCGAAAAGCAGTTTCCGGATTGTGGGTCTGACGATATCTCGCAATCAGATCGTCGCGCCGGTCTTCGTTTGCCGGATCAAAAAACCAACTTGGCTCCGAAGCCGCGTGAGGTGCCTCTGCGATTTCAGGTGAGTCCCGATGAATAGGGCGCAGATTGCTTTTCATATCCTGCTCCTGCTGTAGTGTGGCAATCGACACGCATTGGCGTCGGAAAGCGCCTCTGCGTATGGCATTGCACCTCAGTTCAGTTGCCGCCGATAGGCGCGGTTACGCTCCGCCTCTATTGCGGAAAGAAACAGCAATGGCACGAATGATCCCCCGCCATGGCCCGATTGTCGGCCGTCCGCCTGCAAGGACCCGTGTTGGTTCACGCGATCGCATGCTTAACAGACTGTAACCTGACGGATGATTGTGGCGAGGAGCGGGCAAGAATGTCGAATTTCCGCTGGCGCTCGGCGCGGAGCTGCAGGTAACAGATCTCACTGAAACTTGAACACTGGGCATGTCTTGGAGTGAACAGCCACGAAGCGCGGAACGTCCGCCAGTACACGGTGGATTTCGATCTTCGCTTCTGCTGACATGGCCTCTGTCCAGAGGTGTTTGCATGAGTGTGATTGACGAAGCCAAGGCCAAGGTCAGGGGCAGTAACCTGCGGCTTGTGATGCCTGAGGGTAACGACGAACGCATTCGCGCCGCCGTTGACAGGCTTCGGGACGAGAACCTTGCTGACCCCATTGTGTTCGATGCGGATGATGTCCCTGAGTCAACTGCGGAACATATCGCGATCATCCGGGCGCATCGCGGCAAGATGACTGAAGCGATGGCCGCTCGCTTGTTGAGGAAGCCGCTCTACCGGGCCGGGGCCATGGTGGCCGCTGGTGAAGCCGCGGCCATGCTGGCGGGCGCTGCGAACCCAACTGCACGGGTGATCGAGGCGGCATTGATGACCATTGGTCCGGCCGATGGCATTGCCACACCTTCAAGTTTCTTTCTGATGCAATGGCCAGACCGTCGGTTGGTTTTCGCCGATTGCGGCGTCAATATTCAACCCGATGCTGCGGAGCTGGCGGATATTGCCATTGCTTCAGCGGCAAGTGCGTCGCGGTTTCTGAGCGATGAGCCACGCGTGGCACTGCTATCATTTTCGACCAAGGGCAGCGGCAACCATCCCGATGCCGACAAGGTAATCGAAGCCTTGGCGATCGTTCGTGAGAAGGCGCCCTTGTTGAAGATCGATGGTGAAATGCAGGGCGATGCAGCGTTGTCTCCCAAGGTCGCGGCCAAGAAGATGAACGAGCCGGGAGAAGTTGCGGGCCGCGCCAATGTGTTGGTGTTTCCGGATCTCGATGCCGGCAATATCGCTTACAAACTTACCCAGTATTTGAGTGGTGCCCAGGCAATCGGCCCGATCCTGCAAGGCTTTGCGCGGCCGGTTTCCGATCTGTCACGCGGTGCAAGTGTCGATGATATCGTCGCAACCGGATGCTTGCTGCTGGCGATGTCTTTGATTTAGAGTGGGTGTTGTTAAGAGGTAGATCATGAGTCCGATCATGCATCGTAAGTCCACACCGGAGCTTTGGCGACTGGGGGTTTCAACCAGGATGAACATTTCCGCTCTCAATGGCGCCCAAGCCTTGTGCGTCTTTGAACAAAGATGTCTGGCCGGAACCGGCGCGCCGCCGCATTGGCACGAGGTGGAAGAGGTGCTGTCGGTGGTGAGCGGAACGATGATGGTTCAAGTCGGGGATGTGGAACACATTTTGAGTGCTGAGGAGTCAGCCGTCATTCCAGCGCGCGTCATCCATGGCTTCCGAAATATTGGAAGCGGAGAGTTGCATGTACAGGCAATACTGGCTGCGCCGTTCTTCGAGGCATGGGCTAGCCCCGGCAACGAGAAGAGTGTTCGCTGGCGGCCAAGTGGAGAACTTTAGATCAACATTGCGACATTGCGTGCGATAGTGAGTTCCTCGTTGGCGGGAATTACATACACCTGATCGACCCCAAGCCATTCGAGGTGGGACAGAATGCGGGCACGGACCGGCGCCGCATTCTCACCGACACCGCCGGTGAAGATGATGGCATCGAGTCCACCAAGCGCTGGCACGAGGGAAGCGGCATGCCGGGCAGCAGAGTAGCAGTAGTAATCGACAGCTTCTCTGGCTTCGGTGCGATCCGACTCCAGTAAGACGCGCATGTCTGGTGAAATCCCCGAGAGACCGAGCAACCCGCTTCTGCGGTAGAGCAGATCTTCCAGCTGATCGATACTGAGATGCTCGTCGCGCATCAGCGCCACCAATACGCCAGGATCGATCGAGCCTGTACGGGTGCCCATGACGAGGCCATCGGCTGTGGAGAAGCCCATGGTCGTGGCAACGCTTCTGCCATCGAGGATCGCGCACATCGATGCGCCCGACCCCAGATGCGCGGCAAGCAGGCGGCGTGGTAACGGCCTTCCTGTGATACGCGGCAAGGCATCGACGACATGCTCATAATTGAGACCATGAAAGCCATAGCGGCGATAACCCTTGTCGAAATAGGCGCGAGGGATTGGCAGTCGCGTGGCAAGCTCCGGTTGCGTCGCGTGGAAGGCGGTGTCGAAACAGGCGATGTTCGGAACCCGCGGTGATGCCCGGCGCATGTCACGCAGGACTCCCAGACCAAAGGGCAGATGCAGCGGCGCCAGGGCGCGCAAGGCTTCGAGATCGTGCTGCACGTCGTCATTGACGATGATGGGCGTGACATAGCGCGTTCCGCCATGCACGATGCGGTGACCGATGCCCTTGAATTGTTCCGGCTCATGTCCATGCTCGGCAAGCCACGCGAGCGCCAGGTGCAGTCCTTCGCTCGGTGTGGTGTCATCGGGAACATCTTGCTGCGCGTCCCCTTCAATCTCAAGCCGTGGCCGCGAACCGATTCCCGAAACTTGCCCCTTCAGAACCAGGTCCGGTCCATCACCAAAGACCGCGAACTTGAGAGAGGAAGAACCAGCATTGAGGACGAGGAACGCGTTCATGCCAAGATGCTTAAGGCAACAGCAGGCGTGAGACGAGCGCCAGTTATACCTGTCCGTTTCGACCAGGGGTGCAGATTGTCAGAACCGCTTCACCATGTCTTGATCGCCTTGCGGCTCATGTTGAAACCATGGCTGCCGCGCTTGCAGCTGAGGCCGGTGTCCGACGACACGCAGCGGAAACCGTCATGCTTCCATACCGCGCCATAATTGAAGATATTGTCCGACCCACAGCAGGAGGCATCGCCAACGTTGTTGTAGCGCTTGGTCTTGCCATGTGGCCCCAGCGTCACGCGCACATAGGCGGGCTCGACACGGTCGCAGGAAAGCTCTGGACCACCGTTTACGGGTTGATAGACGTCCGTGCCGCCCTCCGGCGTATAGATGCAGCCGGCATTTCCTGACGGCATCATGAATTCGATTTGCCCTTGGTCGTTGGAGTCGAAATCGATCGCCAGGGCTGGCGTCGCTGCTGCGAGAAAGCCAAATACGAGAAGGGCTGCGCGGATCATATGATATTCTTTCGGTGTCATGCTCTGAACTTGGGAGCAGACTAGCGCCATCCCGATGAACCGGAGTTGAACGATTACTTCATCTCGATTTCGATGAAAGCATACTCCGTGTCATTGGCATTGATGACATCATGCTCGACACCGGCTTGACGGAAATAGGGAACCCCCTTCTTCATCTCGGCATGGGCCGGGCCGTTGGGCGTCTCGAGCCTGACCTTGCCATCCATCAGCGGCACCACGACATAGTCGTGGCCATGCTTGTGCCAGCCGGTATTGGCGCCCGGCGCGAAACGGTATTCGGTGACGATGACTTTGTCGTTGTCGATGAAGACGGTGGCTTTGGCGGTGCCGGTCATATGCTGAACTCCCTGTTGAAATCTTATGGTGAATGGAACTGGAACTTTCGGCAAGAATGTTATATTATAACAGTCATGTCCTTCCCCGAACCGCACCACAATCATTCCGAATGCACGGCTGACCTGCTGTCGCGGGCCGAGCTGACGTGTGAACGGCGGGGCTCGAAGCTTACCGGGCAGCGCCGGGACATCCTGAATTGCGTGGCCCAGAGCCATTCGGCGGTCGGCGCCTATGACATCATCGAGCGCATGGCGGGGCAGGGGCCACGGCCGGCGCCGATCACCGTCTACCGCGCCCTGGAATTTCTGCAGGCCCATGGGCTGGTGCACAAGATCGAGAGCCGCAATGCCTTTGTCGCCTGTTCGCACCACCATGAGGGCCAGCCTGCCGCCTTGCTGATCTGCGAGACATGCGGACTGGTGGCGGAACTTGATGCGCCGGAAGCTTTCGCGTCGCTCAAGACCGCGGCGCAGGTCCAGGGGTTCAGAGAGCACAGCACCATGGTCGAAATGACCGGACTCTGCGCGACCTGCGCCAGGGCCGCATGATGCTGAAAGCCGTCAACGCCATCCTGAGCGCTCACAACGCAACGCTGGTGGTGGGCGGACGGAGCATCCTCGACCGTGTGAACATTGACGTCAGGCCAAACGAGATCGTCACCGTCATCGGTCCTAATGGGGCGGGAAAATCCACGCTCGTGCGCTGCATGCTGGGCCTGCAACCGCTGACCTCGGGCGAAATCACGCGGCAGAAGAACCTGCGCGTCGGCTATGTGCCGCAACGCTTTCCGCTGATCCCCAATGTGCCGCTCGATGTGCGGAGGCTCTTGTCGCTGACGCTGCAGCCAACCGAATCCGAGATCGACGATGCCTTGAGCGAGACCGGCATTCCGCACCTGAAGGAGGCAAGCCTGCAGCGCTTGTCGGGTGGCGAATTGCAGCGCGCTCTTCTGGCCCGCGCGTTGCTGCGCAAACCACAACTGCTGGTGCTTGATGAGCCGGTGCAGGCTGTGGACTTCATGGGCGAGGCGCGCATGTATGAGCTGATTTCGGCGGTGCGCAAGCGCCACGGCTGCGGCATTCTGATGGTGAGCCACGATCTCCACATGGTGATGGCCGAGAGCGATCACGTCATCTGCTTGAATGGCCATGTCTGCTGCGAGGGAGGACCCTCGAAAGTCCAGCAGGACCCGGAGTTCGCCAAGCTCTTCGGGCCGTCCGCCGCACGCATGATCGCCGCCTATACGCATCACCACGACCATGATCACGAAAGCCACGATCATCATCACCATGACCACAAGCATTGATGCCGATGTTTGACATCCTCTCCGAACCCTTTTTCCAACGCGCCGTGTTGGCGGGCCTCGGCATTGCCTTGGTGGCGGGGCCAGTCGGCTGCTTCATCGTCTGGCGGCGCATGGCCTATTTCGGCGAGACGCTGGCGCATTCGGGACTGTTCGGTGTTGGCCTTGGCCTGTTGCTAGGTTTCAGCCTGACGCTGGGCGCGGTGGCGACCGCCGTTGCCGTGGCCGTGTTGCTGATGCTGATGAAGCGCCAACGTGTGCTGGCGATGGACACGCTGCTCGGCATCCTGTCGCACAGCGCATTGGCTTTGGGGCTTGTCACCGTCGGCCTTGTGACTGGTGCGGCGGGCGATCATATGGACCTGCTGTTCGGCGATATCCTGACCGTCACGCGGGCCGATGTGATGATCGTCTGGGCTGGTGGCATGGTGGTGCTGATGGTTCTGGCCTATCTGTGGCGCGACCTGATCGCCATTTCCGTGCATGAGGAACTGGCGCAGGCTGAGGGTGTGAATGTGCAGCGCGTCGAACTGGGCTTCATCCTGCTGATCGCGGTGATGACGGCGATCTCGATGAAGATTGTCGGACTGCTGCTGATTACAGCACTTCTGGTCATTCCGGCGGCGGCGGCGCGAAGGCTTTCGGCAACGCCCGAGCGTATGGCGGTGATCTCGGCGGGACTGGCGGCCGTCGCCGTGGTTTCGGGGCTGGCGCTCTCGGCATTTGCCAATGCCATCACCGGGCCAGCCATCGTCTTGTCGGCGGCGTTGCTCTTCGTCTTGACCTTGGCCGTTCCCCAGACCAATTAGGCTCCATGGCATATTCAGCAATCACCAACCGGCGCATCTCCGTTCCTGTGAAAGTCGGACACGTCATTGTGGGCGGCGGTGCACCGGTCATGGTGCAGTCGATGACCAACACTGATACGGCCGATGCTGAGGCAACAGCGCGGCAGACGGCGGACCTGGCGCGGGCCGGATCGGAAGTGGTGCGGATCACCGTTGACCGCGACGAGGCGGCGAAAGCCGTGCCGCAGATCCGCGATCTTCTTGACCGCTGGAATGTCAACGTACCGCTGGTGGGCGACTTCCATTACAACGGCCATACGCTGCTGAACGATCATCCAGCCTGTGCTGAGGCGCTGGCG
>JANLTS010000183.1:0-3308 GCA_031363045.1 Hyphomicrobiales bacterium | reverse complement strand
AGTCTGCAACATCGGCGCGCGAAATGATGCCGTTCCGCCATTGAGAGGCTTCGCGAAGAATTCGGTAGCGGCCAGAGCGCGAACCCCCGGTCAAAACCCCCGGTCGCGCAATTGTCCAGTCGAGCGCGCTTTCCTTGATCAACGCCTCCTGCCGCGATTTATCCTCATAGGCATGGCCGAAGACGATCTGAAACGGCAACCGCTGAAGGCAGCTGATGCTCGCGCGGCTGTCACCAGCTCCGAAGCCCGTAACGCAGATCAGGCGTTTGACATTCTGAGCTTCCATGGCCGAGATCAGCACACTCGTCGCTTTGGAAAAGAGATGGACAGGCCGGAACAAGTCACCAAGACCAACGCCAAGGGTTAAGATCACTGCATCGACGCCGACGAGCGCCGCTTCCACGTCTCTCTCTATGAGCGCGTCACCGTTCACTTTCTCCAAATTTCGATGCGAAAAGCCGATCGCTGTTGCGGTTCGCGCCAGAGCGCGTACGTTGTAGCCAGCGTCAAGTGCTTGCGTGGTCGTTTCCAACCCGATGCCTTTGCTGGCGCCAATAATCAGTACTCGCACGTTCTTAACTCCTCATCCAGCCCAGCGATGGTGTGCTGGGCCAAATCAAATCCAGTGGGCCGGGGCAAACCAACGTGAACTCAGCCCATTGGGCCTACAGTAGCTAGGAGACCCAATGGTCGGCGTGTGCACTGCCGCCATCCAACCTAGTCGTGTTCGCCATCACGGCGGCGACCCGAACCGCGGATGAACGCCTGAGGTGTCTTCGCAGCAACTGTGAAGGTCGCGGCCGTAATCGCCGCCGCGGCTATCAAAACCGTATGTCCTATCAAGCTCCAGGCAAGAAACGTGTAGCTTCCGATCGCCAGCGAAAAGCTGATTGCCCACATTGCTCCCAACGCCTGCAACACATAATGCCGAATGGCGACGTCGGGTATGTTGCGAAGCGGGCTGACTTCGTGATTGAATATGAAGTTCCAGGCATAAATGACGTAGTTACTTGTGTTCGTGAACATAGACGTCGACCTTTCAGCTGGATTGGGTTGTGGTTTTTTTCCGTATTGCTGCGAGCCTGGATCGCCAACCTTTGACCGGTTGGCGATCCCGGTATTTTTCGTGTTTGACGGCCTAAGCAGCCTTCGGGATCATGACACTGTCGATCACGTGAATGACGCCATTCGATGCGGCGATGTCGGTCGAGGTCACCGTGGCATCATCAATCATGACGTTGCCGCTATTCACTTTCACCTTGAGCATCTTGCCATTGACCGTCTTCGCTTCGGAAAGCTTGACGACGTCGGCTGCCACGACCTTGCCTGGTACGACATGGTAGGTGAGGATCGCGGTCAGCTGATCCTTGTTCTCTGGCTTCAGCAGGTTTTCGATTGTACCGGCCGGCAATTTTGCGAAGGCAGCGTCGGTCGGAGCAAACACCGTAAATGGCCCAGCGCCGCTCACTGTGTCGACCAAGCCAGCAGCACCAAGTGCCGCAGCCAGTGTCTTGAAGTTGCCGGCCGCAACTGCGGTATCGACAATGTTCTTATCGGTTGTCATGTCATTATCCATTCAAAGGTCTGATGTCTGGCTGGAGGATTCCAGCCAGATCACAGGGGTTGTTTTTGAGCTTTAGTTGGCGGGCGGTAGCAGCACGCTGTCGATCACGTGAATGACGCCGTTTGATGCCGCGATGTCGGCCGACGTGACGGTGGCGTCGTTGATCATCACGGTGTCGCCGTTGACCTTGACCTTGACCATCATGCCATTGAGCGTCTTGGCTTCCGTGAGTTTCACGACATCGGCGGCCATGACATTCCCGGCCACCACGTGGTAAGTGAGGATTGCCGTCAGCTTGGACTTGTTTTCGGGCTTCAACAGCTCCTCGACGGTGCCCGCTGGCAACTTGGCGAAAGCATCATCGGTGGGCGCGAAAACCGTGAACGGACCAGCGCCCTTCAGTGTTTCGACGAGGCCTGCCGCACCGAGTGCTGCAGCAAGTGTCTTGAACTGACCCGCCGACACGGCGGTGTCGACAATGTCCTGGTTTACGTCTGCCGAGAAGGCAGTTGAGCTGGCCAATGCCAGGCCAATAACAGTGGTCGTGACGGCTGCGAATTTCCTGAGTTCGAACATCATAGTAGCTCCTTGTTAACAGTGGTCTCAGTTGGACGTTTTATTAGTTGCAACCCTGGGGGCAACATCAATTGTTCTTCTAGAGAAAAATGGTTTTATTGATACTCACATTTTCGTGAAGAGAAAAACTTTTGTCTTGTCGATAAAAACCTGATAACACTTTTCGTCATACATTCAATCGGAGTGAAAAATGCTGTCGGAGACCTTGGCTTCTGGCCTTGAGGGTTATCAGATTGGGCCAAAAATCAGGATGCTTCGTCAGAAGAAGGACCTCGGTCTCGTGCAGCTCGGCGAGCACACGGGCTTGTCTTCCGGCATGTTGTCAAAGATCGAGCGGGGTCAACTTTTTCCGACCCTGCCGACGCTCCTGAAGATTGCAATGGTTTTCGGCGTCGGCCTTGAGCATTTCTTCCTCGATCAAGACGACGTCCCCTTGAAAGCAGTGGTAAGAAAGAAGGATCGGTTGCGTCTCCCGGACCAGCCTGGGAAGGAATCGCCATCCTATTTCTTCGAAAGCCTCGATTTCCCCGTGGCTGATCGCAAAATGGAGGCATACTATGCCGAATTCGATGGGCAACCCGAGCCGACGGAATCGCACAAGCACCAGGGTGCCGAAATCATCTACGTACTGAGAGGTCAGCTTGTCGTCACAATTGAAGGCGAGGACACAACGCTCGAGGAAGGCGACTCGATGTACTTTGATTCGGGATACGCCCACACCTACCGTCGGCACGGGCGCGCTTCCTGCTCCGCCATGGTGGTTGTGGCGCGTTAGACCATGCGCCCTCGCCGATTGAAATGAGCAGACGCCATTTTGCGTCGCGAGATGTAAGGTAAGCGGCGAGGAAGATGAACGCTGCCTCAATCCTCGCCCTCTTGGGACTCCTATAGTGGCATGTGCAGGTATCCGCCCAACTACGAATGATCAGCGGCTGATGATCGAGGCCGACGCTACGAGTTCGTCGAGCAGCAACATGGACGCATTGCCTGAGCAGGAGAAGGGATTGAGCACGGGCTTCTCGTGATATTTCAGAAGCAGGCCGGGATTGATGCGCAACAGATCGACATGGCCCATCGTCCAGTTGCTAAACTTCCTTTCGCGGATTTCCTCGTAGGCCAGCAGGCGCACGTGCGTTTGGCGCGGATCGCAAACGATGGCATTGAAGAC
>JANLTS010000161.1:0-8959 GCA_031363045.1 Hyphomicrobiales bacterium | reverse complement strand
TCGGTGGTTCAATTCCGCCCCTGGGCACCATTTTTCATCATTTTAATCAATTAGTTGCGACGAATTCGCGCTTGGGCGTGATGTGCCGATTTTCGGCCTGGGTTTCATTCTGGGTTTCGGAAGCGGTCGCATGAAGACCGCCAAGGATGCCAAGCTTGGGTCACCCTCCTTTGGCGTTCATCAGACCTGTAACGCTGATAGCAAAGTCGGGCGGTAATAATCGGTTGCCCTTCAAGCCGAGAACGAAAAAATCCAGGATCATAAATCCTTGTGGGTGTGCAGGAAGCGCGCAATTTGTTCCCGCATCGCAGGATTGAGAAGCGGTTCCCTGATAGAAGAGGCACTCTCGAAGAGCTCTCGCTGCACCTTCGTAGGCAGAGTATTCCAGCACGCTAGAACTGAGGCCCCAAGGCAATGCAAATTGTGCTTCTCGTCTCCAGCCAGTGCACCCCGCATCAAATCCCGTTCAGCATCAATCTTGCCGCCCTCGTTCTCCTACCGCGATAGGGCTCGAACAAGCGTATTATCTTGCGCTGAACTTTCGGATACCCTCACCGCTACGTTGCCATCGGGCTGGGGCTGATTACAAACGGCAACTAATTTCAATAATTGGACAAATGGAGCTGCGCAGGGCCGGATCGAACCACTGATATGCGGATTCACAATCCTAGCCATGGAAATGAGCTATCGGAAACAGTAACGTTTGATCATGAAGCATTATGTCCAGAGTAAGGTACCATGGTCTCGCTAGACAAGGAGGTTGTTCAAGCATTCCTTGAGACTGCTACGGCTATGAGGTTGTGCCCCTCAGGGTGGTGTAGCTCAGCAGAGCAAGGCCGATGTCCGCTTTGGCCATGGTGCGGCGCAATATGCGATGTAGATTTCAATGGCAGGAATGGGCCGGCAGTGCCCGCTGCAGCTGAAAATCAGAGGTGTTAGCAGAGCTCGAAGTGACCAGCTGAATTCGAGGTGGTGCCCGGGCAACACCCAGGACCACAAACGCGCGAAGCGGCCACCCGGCAACTGGCTGCTTTGCTTCTTGATTTAACAGATTAGGACACAAAGACAGACTGATGTCGTGTCCGCGTGTCGGTTGTGTTTCATGGGAAAGGTGCGTTCACATGTCGGGATATCATTTCGTTTTGCAAGCGTTGGCATTCAATACGCGCACTAGAGAAACCCCACAAAGTCGACGGCATACACGCACGTGTGTGACTGGGAGTGCGGCACAAGTGGTCACGGGATACCCTTCAGCTGATCCCAATTGGCACTTCGCGTCAAGCGGACTGCACTCTGGCCGTCCAGTTGAATCCGTGATACCCGCCGCAATCAACTGCATGAGAAGATCCGTGAACACATCCAGCCAAACACGCGTCGCCTCCCCGATGATCCCGGTGCTCGTTTGCGCGCTGGCGATCTTTCTGCTGTCTGGCATGGACGCGGCCATGAAGTCCCTGGTCATTGCGATCGGCGTTTACAATACCGTGCTGTGGCGCAGCATGCTCGCGACACTGGTTGCAGGCGCGGGTTGGTCTGCAGGGTCACGGTCGAGACCAACCGTTCCGGCGTTGAAGCTGCATGTCCTCCGCGCCGCGATTGTCGGCATCATTCTCATCACCTTCTTCTGGGGGCTTGCACGGCTGCCGCTGGCGGAGGCGATCGGATTGAGCTTCATCGCCCCGTTGTTCGCCCTCTTCCTCGCTGCACTGCTGCTGGGCGAGCAAATCCGGCGCGATGCAATCTGGGCCTCGGTGGCAGGCATCGCGGGCGTGGCGATCATTATGGCAGGCCAGTTCGGGCAAGCCAGCTTTTCGCATGAGGTGATGCTGGGGACGGCGGCCGTACTCATCTCGACGATGTTCTATGCCTACAACCTGATTTTGATGCGGCAACAGGCCCAGATGGCCAAGCCCAGCGAGATCATGTTTTTCCAGAACCTGGCTCTTACGATTATCCTCGGGCTCGCCGCTCCATGGTTGGCCGTCACTCTGCCCTCTGAACTATGGTTCCCGCTCGCCGGGGTGACAGCGCTATCGCTTGGCGGTCAATTCCTGATGAGCTGGTCCTAGGCCCGCGCGGAAGCGCAATACCTTATCCCGACAGAATACTCGGCCTTCATCTGGGCCATTGCGCTCGGCTGGTATTTCTTCGATGAAGCAGTCGTCTGGACCACATTGACAGGCGCCGGCCTAATCATAGTCGGCTGCCTGATTGCGGCCCGTGCCAATCCGAAAATTGCCGAACCCATCGAGGCAACAATCTGAAGCACAACACCTTCCGCAGCTTCAGCCGGATGCAGCAAGCGCGGCAGGACATGCGTGCGCATACCCTGTGGCCGCCCTGAGGCGCTCGCTGGCGAGCCTTCGCCAGCTTTGCCGCCTCACACTGCCCGGCGCAGGCCCAGGAGTCTCAGCGTTGATTTTTGAGCGTTTTAAGGCCCATGCCGCACCCGGCACTAGTTAAACCAACATAACTCGGGAGTTAACCGGTTAATTTAACATATCAATTCCTCATGCTCCGCGCTTCGACATGCTAATGTCCTGTCACAGTTTCAGTTGGCGTGACGCCAACTTGCCAGTTCAAGGGCGCCAAGGGCGCCATGAATGTCAGCGCAGCGGGTGGCGCTCTTGGCGTTAGGGAACAGCGCCGACCTCTGCGCCCAAAAAGATGGCGCCCTTGGCATGGATGCCAAGAGCGCCAGAGTCGGCGTCCTTCATTGATCAGTGCTTGGGCAGTGACCAGAACCATTTCTTGCCTAGCTTCTTCGTGTCAACCTTCACCTTTTCCTTGGCACGGTCGAGAGTCCGCTCGGCAATCGACTTCGAAGCCGCCTCCCTCAGGATGAACTCGGCAGGCTCAGGTCCGTCCTTGAGGAATTCGCGCAAAAAGTCGATTGCCTCCTCCAGCGCAGAAGCACGGCCACCATCAGAAGAATTGAGAAGATCCTCGGCAGCCAGGTCCGTCGGACCAATCCACTCCACGATGGGCAGCTCGTTCCCCTCCTTGTTGACCAGCCGATACTGCCAGCTCTGCCCCCTTTCAGAGAGGTTGTGTTTGATGTGAGCCACCACCTTGACTGTGTCGTCGTCCGGGTGCTTCAGACCCATTACGCGCCCAACGAAGTCATCGCGCCACTGTTGAAAGCGTTCTTCAGCGAGTCTTGAAAAGGATATCGGTCGATCCCCCAAATGCCGGAGAATAGAAAATGAAATAACCAGTTCAGAAGCCCAAACTTATCGCTACAATGTGGATGACGCTTGACCGGGCACACACTTTAGCAAACGTTGCTCTTGCCTAAAGGGTAGCGTCCCCCATTTTTCCTGGACGAAGGTTCCCCCCGCCGGAACGATACACTCCTTTGGGCGTTCAACTCACTGCAACCAATCGTCTGGATTTACAAATCAGGAGCGCCTGCAATGACCATGACATCTGTTTTAGCCGCAATGGCTGTGGCAACGGGCTTGGCGGTCGGAGTGGCGCAAGCTGGAGAGATCATTCCGGGCCCTGCCGGCAAACTCTATACCGATGACGGCGGTACGGGCGGGGTTCCTGTCGTGTTCATTCATTCATTCGCTGGTGACATTACACATTGGGCAGCACAGCTCGAACACTTGCGCAAAACACGGAGGGCAATTGCCATGGATTTGCGCGGACACGGACTATCGCAGCCACCTGCAAACGGTGACTATTCCATTGACGGATTGAAAGCCGACGTCACCGCCGTTGTCGACACGCTCAAGCTTGAGCGCTTTGTGCTCGTGGGACACAGCATGGGTGGCCCGACAGCGATTGCTTACGCTGCCGCGAACCCATCGAAAGTAGCCGGTCTCGTGTTGGTGGCATCGGCGGCAAGAACTCCGCCGGAGATGGCCAACGAGGTCATCGCCAGCCTGGAGAAGGACTTTGGCGCGGTTTACGCAGGATATGCGGAAACCTTGGTAGCGGGTGCCTAGCCAGAGGTCGCCGCAAAGGTTCGCAAGGGTATGATGGCGGTGCACCAGAAAACTGCAATGACTATCATCAAGGTCCTTTTCGCACATGATCCGCTGCCCGGCCTCAAGCAATATCCCGGACCCAAACTCGCCATCACCACTACGACAGGCGACACGCCGATGGACCTCCATAATCAATCCGACCTGCCCCACGCCGCAATCAAGGATACCTGTCACTGGCCGCAGTTGGACAAGCCTGAAGAGTTTAACCGCATCCTCGACGGTTTTCTGAAACAACAAGTGGATTAAGCCCGAGTAACCAACAGGAGTAACGAGCATGCTATTCAAAAATTCAAAGGCCTTCTCCAGTTTTTCGGTGGATGACCTCGCCAAGGCGAAAAAATTCTACGGCGAGACGCTTGGACTGAAAGTCAAGGAAACTCCTGAGGGGCTTGAGCTGCACCTCGCGGGTGGAAGCATGCCTGTGTTCATCTATCCCTCCGACGATTATCACGCGCCAGAACATACCGTTTTGAATTTCATCGTCGATGACATCGATCCGGCAGTTGAAGACCTAAAAAAGCGCGGCATCGCCATGGAACACTACGATTTGCCAGAGATGAAGACCGATGCGAAAGGTATCATGCGGACCAAGGCGGGAGAGCCCGGGCCAAAAGCGATCGCATGGTTCAAGGATCCCGCCGGACACATTCTGTCAGTGCTCGAGCAGTAGTCGGTTTCGCTACCTGTGACGAAAGCGCAGTGTATGCCGTTAAGCCGCTGACATCACAAACGAGCGCGTCAACCACGCTTTATGATTTTGAGTTGCAAGGAAAGTCATTCAAGTGCGGTAAAAGGCAATGGGCAACACCTATTCAAGGAATGAACCGCCTCGTTAAAGCAAACCGGATAAAGTTGACGCCGTCTTGCAGGAAGCGCGCAAGGCCGTTCGGGAGTCACTTCTAAATATCGCCCACCAGGGAGCGAGAGAGGTTAAGCGCAGCCGTTATAACACTGGTGCAGCACTCGACTGGACGCGCATGGATTTCGTGACCCGGCAGACGACTATCATCCGTTGATTGAAGGCGACCGGTCGGTCGTCGCGGTCAGTTGCAAGAGTTGGCAGAGTGGATTCAACCCGGCGGCTGAAATCCGGGCAATCGAAGGTGACAAAGTTAAAAGGGGCCGTAAGGCCTGGCAGGCTTTCCGCGAGTTGACATCTCCCAAATGGTCGGAAGGTTTCATCAGGGCCGTCAGAGATACGACCGGCAGCGAGTGCTTTACCCATGTTTCCGCAGTGGCCAACCTCATCGGCAATAGGTCGGCATGGGAAGAGTACCAGCCGTTTCGCGCTGCGCTTGACGGCAGCCCTGCGACGATCATTACTTTTCGGGAAATGGTCATCGAGATTCAAGGGAAGCTCACCGTGACTCTTGCTTCCACCGAAGTAGGAAGTATGTTGCAGATGTTCATGGCGGCTGACATGAAGGTCAAGCCTGACTGAAATCCGTTGGCCTCTGCTTCCTGTTCCAGCGAAAAGCCATTTAACAGAGCCCCAGTGCGCCACTTGGAGCCTTGCTTCGACCTACGCTGAGGCGGCTGATTGCGACTTGGCGCCGCGGGTTACCCATGCCGTGGCCGCCACCAATCAATTTCATCCCGTACGGGATGATTTGGATTTTATGCGGTGGTTTTCTCTGTAATCATCCCGTTCGGTTCTTTTTCTGGATTTTGACCCGCCAAGCTGCTACAATCATCCCGATAGGGGTGATTTATGCAAACGGTCACAGACAGCAAGAGCCTTGGCCTTCTGATCCGCAAGGAGCGCAAGGTGCAGAAACTGACACAGGAACAGCTCGCCGGTCTTACTGGTGTTGGTGTCCGATTTGTGCGCGAGCTTGAAGCCGGGAAAGAGAGCTGCCAGATCGGCCTTGCCCTTCAGGTGGCGGCGGGTCTGGGCCTCAGCGTCTCCGTCGGCAGTCGGAGGGAGAATGCAGGATGACGCACCTCCTGGATGTCTATTTCGGTGAGACGAAAGCCGGTGCCCTCAGCCAGGACGAAGCGGGGGCTCTCAGTTACAAATACGATCCTGACTACCTCGCAGGACAAGAGCCGCGCGCCATCTCTTTTTCCATGCCGTTGCAGGAAGCCCCCTATGCGGATCGCGTGGTCCGTCCCTTCTTCTCCGGCCTGTTGCCGGATGAAGGCGCCCGGCAGCGTCTGGCAGGCGCACTCGGCATATCAGCGGGCAACGCCTTCGGGCTGCTTGAAGTGATCGGAGGCGAATGTGCAGGAGCCTTGTCACTTTACCCCGCCGGGAGCGCGCCCCCGTCATCGGCCGACGACGGCGTTGAGATACTGAACCCGGCACGACTCGAAGAAATTCTTGGTAAGCTGCGCGAGCGCCCTCTGCTTGGCGGCGAGGAAGGTGTGCGCCTGTCACTCGCAGGGGCCCAGGACAAGCTCGCTGTTTGCGTAGAAGGGGAGGCAATCGGCCTTGCAAAGGGTGGTCGCCCCACGACGCACATACTCAAGCCTTTCATTCAGGCACTCGACCGCACGGTCGAGAACGAGCTGTTTTGTCTGCGGTTGGCAGCGCGACTGAAGCTTCCCGTGCCCGCCGTCGATATGCGCCATGCCGGCACTATCCCGTTTCTTTTGGTTGAACGCTATGACCGTGCGCTGCACAAGGACGGGACGATCACGCGCCTGCATCAGGAAGATTTCTGCCAGGCACTCTGTGTGCCACCGGAGCTTAAGTACGAGGATGAAGGCGGGCCGGGAACCGAACGGTCCCTAGACCTGATCGACCGCGTTACAGCGCGTCCGGCAGCCGACCGCCTGCGCTTCCTTAGGATGCTCGTCTTCCACTATCTTGTCGGGAATGCGGACGCCCACGCGAAGAACTACGCACTGCTCTATCGCGGCAGGAACCCTGACCTTGCCCCGCTCTATGATGTCGTCTGCACGGCCGCCTATCCAAGGCTGGCAAAAAAGATGGCCATGGCAATCGGCGGACGCTCCATTGCGGACACGATCCAGCTGAATCACTGGCTGACGCTTGTGCCTGACACCCGTGGCGCGCAGCGCCTGTTCATCAAGGACATGACCGAGCTTGCGGGGCGTATAGGAGGCGAAGCCGACAAGCTTCTGGTCGAGTTCGAGGAGGCGGGTATAACCCACGGAATCCTCAAAGCCATTCGCGGCGTGATAGAGACGCGCGCGGCTCGTTTGCTGCGGATCGCGGAAAAGGCTTGAAGGCCCTTCGCAAAACAACCCCGTCTTCGCTCGTCTAAAATTACATAGCGATTACAATTGTATAGGAGTGCCCAGTTTCATCTCGTCCGGCGCGCCATTCTCGACCAGTTGGAGAAGCCGGGTGATGGCGGCTTCCACGTCTTTCTGGGACTGACGGACCTTCGCGCTATTCTCACGGGCCTGCTCCTTGCGACTGACAGCTCTTTTGATATAGGCGTCAAGGAGCTCATACAGGCGCTGGGGGTCGATGACGCGCTTCGCCAGCTCGCCTGTTACGATCTCATCGAGGGCGTCCATGCGCATCCTGATGGCCCTGCAGGAGGTTGATCGAATCGACGGCCACTTTTGGCTATTTTGGCTCTCGTAGCAAGGTGCCCTTGGATGCTTCCCGCAAGCCCGCGCCCGATCGCGAAGCCGGGAATAGTCGATCATCGCGCGTTCAAGCGCCGCGCCGGGCGGCAGGCGCTGGTTTTCGACGGCAAGCCGTGCCTGGTAGGCGCGGTCGTAGGCCACCAGCGAGCCGCTCCGCCTGTTGCTGGCGACAATGGCGTCACCAGCTCGATCAACCCATCGGGGAGTGTCTGGGACAATCCGGCGATGGAAAGTTTCTTCTCCTCGCTCAAAACCGGCGTGTACAACTATATTAAGCGCCTCTACAATCTGAAGCGCCGGCATTCGACGCTCGTGTACCATTCCTTGATCCTCCTAAAATGGGATATTCCTATCCCAGAACGTGGATCACCTCACGGGGGGGCAATCCACAACGGTGCAGTATGTAGCGAGCTTGTAGCGACGCCGGCACCCACCCGCGGGCGATTCTGGTCCGCCAATTGGCGGACCAGAATTCATCATCTCGACAGCGCCAACGTGGGCCGCTCGACTTCTCCCTAGCGAGTCACGCAAGACCTTCCGCGATGTGGCCAGGCCCTGCATGAACAGCGCATCGGCCTCACTGAGGGCGCTTAGATAGATATAGCGACAAGTGCAATATCGAAGGAGTTGTTTCGTATATATCTAAATTGTACGTGCCAATTCTAGCGAAATTCATCAGCAAATGCTGGCGTTTCCACATTCTAGGAAAAATCGGCGAAAACTCTGGTTATCCTCCAAATTGTTGCTCGAAATCGAAAAAAAGCTCGCTTCAAACCCCGTACGGGCCGCGCACTGATCACCTAGAATCCCGGTTTCACTGAGTCTCCATGTCCAGATCAAATGTACTGCAAGGTTTCGCCCCTTGTCCAAGACACGATATCCGTCGAAAAAATTCTACCAGGCGGAAAAAATCTCTGGGTGAGCCCCGGAGCGGTGGGCCTCCCCATACTCCCCAGACTTTTCGACCCCCCCTAGTGCATTCATTGACGCGGACCGAGTAAGCGGAGGGTTCGACGGGGCGCCGGCCATTAGCTCGGCGCCCCTCCAGCCACGCAGTGAACAGGAAGAACAGGCAAGGTCCATGATGCTGACGCGATTTTCGACCAGTGTAGGCTATTCTGATCGGGCGCAAGCGAACCCAGCGCACCGATCGTTTAGTCCAAGTTGCGAAAAACACTTCCACCGAAATCCACAGTGTCTCCAGTCCGATATTCCCGGCCCAATTGCAGGAGTGGCGAAGTCACACCGTGACAAAATGATCCGCTCGCTAATGATTGCCAGCACAAAACCTGCAAGTCCGGACTTCGTTTCAGCGTGTTCGACACCAAGCTGGCCGGTCTCAATGCCCCACTCCACCGCTTGCCTTGGAAGATCGATCGTCACGGATGTGGCGCCGG
>JANLTS010000145.1:0-1581 GCA_031363045.1 Hyphomicrobiales bacterium | reverse complement strand
ACCGCCGGCGTGCGGTCGGCGGTGATAAGCACCGCCGGAATGAGGCGGCGCGCCCTGGTCCGCAGTGTACGGATGACAGCAATCCCGTCCTCGTTGTTGAGATGATAGTCGGCAAGGATCATGTCAATCTTGCCGTCAGTCTCGGTCAGCACCGCGAGCGCCTCCGCCCCGCTCAGCGCCGTGTAGACTGTATTGCCCCAGCCACCGAGCAGCAACCGCATGCCTTCGAGGATGGGCTTCTCATTATCGATCACCAGTACGCTGAATGCCCCTGCCAATGCTGGCGGCTGAATGCGCCGCTGCCGTGAGACCACGATGGCCGGCAGCGCGGCGGCGATCGGCACGTCGACCGCGAACAGCGACCCCCTGCCCGGCACCGAGCGCACCGTGATCTCCGCATCCAGGACCTTGGCCATGCGCTCGACAATCGACAGCCCGAGTCCCAGGCCAGAGGTACCATCACCGTCGGACTGCAAGCGCTGGAATTCCTGGAAGATCACCTCAAGCTTTGAATGCGGGATTCCCGAGCCGCTGTCATAGACCGCGATGCGCAAGCTGTTACCGCGCCGCAGGCAGCCCATCAGCACGCGGCCGTCCTTCGTGTACTTGATGGCATTCGATACCAGGTTCTGCAGCACGCGGCGCAGCAGCTTGCGATCCGATTGAACGGTAAGGCCGCACGGCATGACCTTGAACTTCAGCCCCTTCTTGCGCGCTGCGGGGCCGAACTCGAGTGCCAAGGCCTGCAAAATGTCGTCGATGCGAAACGGTGCAAGCTCGGCCTTCATGGCACCCGCATCGAGCCGCGAAATATCGAGCAGTGCGTTGAGGATTTCTTCCACTGCTTCGAGCGAGGAGTCGACATTGCGGACAAGCTCGCCATCCTTTGACCGCTTCATCCGCTCAACCAGGCTCGACGTGAACAGCCGCGCCGCATTGAGTGGCTGCAGAATGTCATGGCTCGCCGCCGCGATGAAGCGCGTCTTGGAGAGATTGGCCGCATCGGCAAAGGCCTTCGCCTCCGCCAATTCGGCATTGAGGCGGGTTAGTTCCGCCGTGCGCTCGACAACACGGCGTTCCAGCGACTCGTTCGAACGCTGCAAGGCTTCCGCCGCCTCAACACTTTCGGTGGCATCGATGACGGTGACGACGATGCCGCCGTCCGGCATCGGGCTCGAACGGATTTCCAGAACCTGGCCAGTGTCCGTCCGCTTTTCGCGGAACACCTCGTGGCGGATGGCGACGCGCTCCACCCGGTTATCGAGCGCCGCGCGGCCGCTTTCCGTCCGCGACAAAAACTGATCGAAAACTTCCGTCATCGGCATCCCGACGCGGTTGCTATCCTGGCCGAGCCCAAAAAACTCCGGCAGCGTGTTGTTCCAGCACACCAGCGTCATGCCGGGCTCGAACACCGCCAGGCCCTGGTCGACGCTGTCGATGGCCGATTGCAGCAGATCACGATTGTGCTGGATCGCCGCTGACGCATCGTCCAGCAATTTCATGGCGCCGCGCGCATTGGTCGAATGCCGTTCCAGCATCAGCGCGATGACGAGGCGGGCCGAGGCGACACCCACCGCACTC
>JANLTS010000124.1:0-2564 GCA_031363045.1 Hyphomicrobiales bacterium | reverse complement strand
CTCGAAAGCCGTGATCCCGGCCATCCGCGCCGCCAATGAAGCCGGCATCCCGATGGTGCACTTCAACCGGCCGCCCGCCGAGAGCGACGCCTATTCCGTGGCGATCCAGGCGGACAACCGCAAGATCATGGCCGACACCGTGCAGTTCCTCGTCGACGAAGCCAAGAAGATGGGCGGCAAGTACAAGGCCTGCCTGCTGATCGGCGATCTCGGTGACGTGAACGCCATTCAGCGCCGCGACGGCTTCTTCGATGTCGTCGACAAGAATGCCGACATCATCGAAGTGGTGGCCCGCGTCTCGACAGAATGGAATGCCGACAAGGCCTTTGCCGGCCTCACCAACGCGCTCCAGGCCAACCCGGACATCAACTTCCTCGTCACCTCGTCCGACTTCATGCATCCGCAGATCGAGCAGGTGCTGCAGACAGCCGGCAAGTGGCACAAGCGTGGCGAAGCAGGCCACGTGCTGTTCGGCGGTTTCGACGGCGACGAAGGCGCTTATGCGCGCCTCAAGGACGGCTATCTCGATGCCTGCGGCGTCCAGAACCTGTTCCTCGAAGTCGACATGGCCTTCCAGGCCTTCAAGGACATGTGGGACGGCAAGAAGCCGGAAAAGCTGTTGCTCGATCCGGGCTTCGTCATTACCCAGGCCAATCTTGCCGAAAAGCAGGAAGAGATGTGGGGCTACACGGTCTGGAAAAAGCAGAACGGCTGATCTAAATCAGAGCGCCGCCATGACCTTCCCGTCGTGGCGGCGTTTGCCGTCCTGTTTTTCGCGAGCATTTGATCAATGACTTCTGTTGATGCAACGATCTCATCGAAGCCGCGCGCCCA
Organism: Hyphomicrobiales bacterium; assembly: GCA_031363045.1. Lineage (GTDB taxonomy): Bacteria > Pseudomonadota > Alphaproteobacteria > Rhizobiales > Aestuariivirgaceae > Aestuariivirga. Next base: position 1,730 of record JANLTS010000124.1, on the reverse strand, counting down.
GGCCGGATGGAAGCGTCTGCTCCTGTCGGAGTATCTGGTTCTCGTCCTGACGGTATTCTATTTCGCCGTCATGTGGACGATCGTTCCGGAAATCGCCGCGGCCGACACGCTCCTCGATATTCTCAGCGCCATGATGCCGCTGCTGGTCGTGGCGATCGGTCAAACCTTCGTGCTGATCGTCGCGGGCATCGATCTTTCGGCGCCCTCAATCATCGCCATGGCCAGTGTCGTCGGTGCATCGGTGATGACCGGTGATGCGGGTTACGCCAACGGAACCGGTTTCGAAATCGCCGCGGGCATTCTGGCCTTTGCCGGCGTTGGCGCGGTGATCGGTACGTTCAACGGCATGTGCACCACGCGCTTCAACATGCCGTCCTTCATCGTGACGCTGACGACGATGATGTTCTTTTCGGGTGCTGCCATCTGGTACACGACGGTTCATACCGACGCCAGCAGCATCGGCAATCTGCCGCGTGCCTTCATCGAGATCGGGCAGGGCCGCGTGGCAGGCTTGCCGGTGTCGCTCGCGGTGGTGCTGGTCGTTGCGGGCGTTGCGCATTTCATCCTCAGCCGCACGGTCTATGGCCGCTGGCTCTATGCCGTCGGCCTTAATCCCAACGCGGCTGCAGTCTCCGGCGTGCCTGTCCGAAAGGTCATCTTCTGGGCCTTCGTCATCTCCGGCGTCTGCGCCGCGATCTCGTCCATTTTGTATACCGGTCGCCTCGAAACCGGAACGCCCGTGCTCGGCCAGAGGATTCTTCTCGATGTCGTCGGCGCGGCGGTCATTGGCGGTGTCAGCCTCTTCGGCGGCAAGGGCAAGATACTCTGGACAATCTTCGGTGTCCTGTTTCTCACCGTGATCGACAAGAGCCTGCAACTCATGGGTCTTCCCATTGCCTCGGTGTTCGCCATCAAGGGCAGTGTCATTCTGGCCGCGGCGATCATCGACGCGCTGCGCTACCGCCTGCTGGTGCGCGGGTGACGGCTCCCCTCGCAGCACGGGCGCCATCCGCGGGCCATGCCCTGCTCGAGGTCGAGGGATTGTGCAAGAGCTTCTTCGGCGTCGAAGTCTTGCACAAGGCCGGATTCTCGCTGCAGGCTGGCCGCGTGCTGGGTCTGGTCGGCGAGAATGGCTCTGGCAAGTCCACGACCATGAACATCATCGGCGGCGTCCACCAGATGGACGCAGGCCACATCCGGTTCGATGGTGCTGACTACAAGCCCAAGGGCCCACGCGACGCAGCACGGTACGGCATCGCCTTTATCCATCAGGAACTGAATCTGTTCCGCAACCTGAGCGTTGCAGAGAACCTGTTCATAACCGAGTTCCCCAAGCTCGTGCCCGGGCTGCCCTTCATCGACAGGGCCGCCGCACGAAAGCGGGCAGCGGAGTTGCTGGCGGCTGTCGATCTTGATCTCTCACCCACGACACTGGTCAACAAGCTCTCGCAGGGCGAACGCCAGCTGGTGGAGATTGCCAAGGCGCTCGGCGCCAAGGCAAAGGTCATCATCTTCGACGAGCCGACGACGTCGCTGACGACGCGCGAGACCGACCGGTTGTTCGACATCATCAACCGCCTGCGGTTGCAGGGCATCGCCATCATCTACATCAGCCATATTCTCGCTGACGTCATGCGGCTCTGCGATGACATCGTGGTGCTGCGCGACGGCCATGTGGTTGGCAGCGCATTGAAATCCGAAATGACCATCGAGCGCATGATCTCGCTGAT
>JANLTS010000123.1:0-7102 GCA_031363045.1 Hyphomicrobiales bacterium | reverse complement strand
GCCCGCGACCGCGCCTTTGCCTTCGCCTATTCGCACTTGCTGGACAGCTGGCAACGGGCGGGTGCGAGCCTGTCGTTTTTCTCGCCTTTGGCCAATGAAGCGCCCGATCCGCAGGCCGATGCCGTCTTCCTGCCCGGCGGCTATCCGGAACTGCACGCCGGGCAGATCGCCTCCAATAACCATTTCCTCAACGGCTTGCGCAGCGCCAAAGGCCTCGTCTATGGCGAATGCGGTGGCTACATGGTGCTGGGTGATAGCCTGACCGATGCCGAGGGCCAAAGCCATGCCATGGCGGGCCTGTTGCCGCTTGCCACCAGTTTCGCCAGCCGCAAATTGACACTTGGCTATCGGAGCCTGAAGCCGCTGGCCGGTGCGCCGTGGGATTGCCCGCTCAACGCCCACGAGTTCCACTATTCGACGATTGTGACTGAAGGCAGCGCCGACCGGCTGTTCGAGGCCACCGATGCCATCGGCGATCCGCTGCCGCCGATGGGACTGCGCCGGTATAAGGTCATGGGCTCCTATGCCCATGTGATCTGCGAGGCCACATGACCCGCGCCATCATGCTGATGGGCACCGGCTCCGATGTCGGCAAGTCGCTCATCGTGGCGGGCCTGTGCCGGGCCTACGCGCGGCGTGGGCTGTCGGTTCGTCCCTTCAAACCACAAAACATGTCGAACAATGCCGCCGTTACTGCCGATGGCGGCGAAATCGGCCGCGCCCAGGCACTCCAGGCCCGCGCGGCGAAGGCAGAACTCACCGTCCACATGAACCCCGTGCTGCTGAAACCCGAGACCACGACCGGCGCGCAGGTCATTATCCAGGGCCAGCGCCAGGCCACAATGTCGGCACGTGATTATTTCAAGGCCCGAGCGCAATTCATGCCGGCCATTCTCGACAGTTTCCGCCGCATGGCCGCTGCCGCTGACCTGGTCATCGTTGAAGGTGCCGGAAGCCCCGGCGAAATTAACCTGCGCGACGGCGACCTCGCCAACATGGGCTTTGCCACTGCCGCCAACATCCCCGCCCTGCTGGTGGGCGACATTCACCGCGGCGGGGTGATCGCGTCAATTGCCGGAACCTTCGATATCCTGCCCGCAACCGACCGTTCAAGATTAAAAGGTTTCCTGATCAACAAGTTCCATGGCGATCCTGAACTCTTCTCTGAGGGCCGGAGATTCCTCGAAACCCGCACGGGCACCCCCTGCCTCGGAATCGTGCCGCATTTCGCGGCCGCCCGAAATCTCCCGGCAGAAGATGCAGTGGCGCTCGAGGAATCGCTCGCAAGCCATTCCGGAACAACCAAAATCTCGGTACTGCGCTTGAGCCGCATCGCCAATTTTGACGATCTTGACCCGTTGCGCCTTGAACCGGGCGTTTCCGTGCATTTCGTCCAGGCCGGAGAACCAATTCCGGCGGATGCCCGGCTGGTCATCATCCCCGGCTCCAAGTCCACCATTGCCGATCTGGCAGCACTCCGGCGCGAAGGTTGGGACATCGACTTGCACGCCCACGTGCGCCGTGGCGGGTTGGTGCTGGGCCTGTGCGGCGGTTTCCAAATGCTGGGCCGCATGATCCATGATCCCCAAGGCCTCGAGGGCCCGCCAGCCAGCGTCGAAGGCCTTGGCCTGCTCGATGTCGAAACCATACTGGTGCCAGACAAGACGCTCACCCAAGTCACCGCCACGCATCTCCCGACCAACACGACCCTCAGCGGCTATGAAATTCATTTGGGCGAAACCAGTGGCCCCGACGGCGCCCGCCCCTTCGCCATGATTGGCAACACCCCGGATGGCGCCATCTCCCGGTCCAGCCAGGTTTCAGGCACCTATCTCCACGGTTGCTTTGGCAGCGACGCATTCCGTGCCGCCTTCCTGCAAGGCCTCGGCGCCACGGCAAGTTCCCTGCGCTTCGATGACCTGATCGAGACGACGCTCGATGCTCTGGCCGTCCACCTCGAAACCCATCTCGACCTCGACGCCCTGTTGGCGCTGGCGGAGCCGGTGTGATGTGGTGGCCCTTCCCGATGTTTGAAGCGGCAGCACTCGCCCTGCTGGTCGAACGCTTCATCGGCTACCCGCCGCCAGTTTTCGACAAGATCGGCCATCCGGTGATGTGGATCGGCAGGCTGATCACCTGGGCAGACCACAAGCTGAATATTCCCGGCGTCAACAAGACTGACGGCCGTCTGCGTGGCGCCTTGGCATTGGCAGGCCTCATCGTCGCCGTCTTCGTGCCCAGCTACATCGCCGCCCAGATCCTCGGCACCACCCGCATCGGCTGGATGCTGGAAGCGCTGCTGGCCACCAGCCTCATTGCCCAGAAATCCATGCGCGACCACGTGCGGGATGTGCTGCGGGCCTTCAACCATTCGCTGCCAGCCGCCCGCGCCGCCGTGGCCAAGATCGTCGGCCGTGACCCGGCCCAACTTGATGAATCGGGAATTTCCAAGGCCGCCCTTGAAAGCCTGGCCGAAAATACTTCTGACGGCATCGTCGCTCCCATCCTGTGGTATGCGGTTCTCGGCCTGCCCGGCCTTGCCGTCTACAAGGCCATCAATACGGCGGATTCGATGATCGGCCACAAGTCGGAGAAGTATCTGCATTTCGGCTGGGCTGCCGCCCGGCTTGACGATTTGGTGAACCTACCGTTCTCGCGCCTCACCGGCCTATTGTTTGCTGCCACCGAGCCATCGCGCTTCAAGGATGTGTTCGCCGTCATGCGCCGCGATGCGCCAAAGCATGGTTCACCCAATGCCGGCTGGCCGGAAGCCGCCATGGCAGCGGTGCTCGGCCTGAAATTCGGCGGCCCCCGCACCTATCAAGGCGAGCCCGTCGACCTTCCCTTCATGGGCGAAGGCCGCGAGCATCTGACGAGGCTCGACATCAAGCGCGGCCTCAAGCTTTTCAGCCGCGCCATGTGGCTGCTGTTCGCCGCCATGCTGGCACTCGGCCTCATCCTTTGAGTTTCAGCGGCAGGCCGGCGGCAATGAACACCACCTGATCCGCCACTTCCGCCAAACGCTGGTTGGTCAAGCCCTGTTCATCGCGGAACGCCCTCGCCAAGGCGTTTTCCGGCACGATCGACAACCCGACTTCGTTCGAAACCACCACAATCTCGCCATCAGCGGCCTTCAGCGCCGAACAGAGTTCCGCCACTGCGCCGCCAACATCGCGGCCGTGATGCATCAGGTTCCCCAGCCAAACGGTCACGCAGTCGAGCAGAACGAAGCCCCGGGCTTGGGCCAGCGCCTTCACCAGATCAAGTGGCGCTTCGATGGTTTGCCAGCCATCACCAGCGCGATCCCTTTGGTGTTTGCCGATGCGGGCCTGCATTTCATCGTCGAAGGCTTGAGCCGTGGCGATGTAAGTCCTGGGGCCGGTCACGGCCTTGGCCAGTCCCTCGGCATAGCGGCTCTTGCCCGAACGCGCGCCCCCTAGCACCAACGTCAATTGCCTCATGCCTTCACCGGCGGAATGCGCGCAATGAAATGCCCGCGCATGCGGTCCGGCCACAGCCGGAACGGCACTTCGCCGGTGGCAGTCTCGCCATGCGTTGCGAACCAGTCGAGAATGGCATCGGCCTGCGCCCGCGTCGGTTCATGGTCGCCGGTGAAGTAGGTGAACCGCGCGTCATCGCGCAGGATGACGCTGCAATGGCGCTTGCAGTTCCACAGGCAGGCTTGTGTCTGCAACCCAACATCGCTGGCCCGCTCTGAGATTGCCGCGCGCATATGGGCGATCAGTGTTTCGCCGCCGGTCAACCCGTCAGGACCCACCTTCTCGGTGGGGGAATGGCGGCAGGTGCTGCACATGACGATTTCGCGCATGAGTTGATGTCTGTCCGTTCAGGGATTGCCAAAGGGGCAGCCTTCAATGTAGGCAATCGGCATGAAATTCAAGTCTATCGCCTTTGTCGCCTCTGACTCGCCCGAAGCCCGCGAGGCGCTGGAGCGGCTGACGAAGCGTCACGGCAGCGCCGATCCAGACGAAGCCGATTGCGTCGTGGCGCTGGGTGGCGATGGCCACATGCTGCAGACGCTGCATCGCTTCATCTCAACCGGCACGCCGATCTATGGCATGAACCGCGGCACCATCGGTTTCCTGATGAACGACTATGCCGAGGACGGCTTGCTGGACCGCCTCGCCGCCGCCGAACCCACAAGCATTCACCCGTTAAGCATGCAGGCCATCGACCAGGATGGTAACCAGCACACGGCAATCGCCTTCAACGAGGTCTCGCTGTTGCGCCAGCGTTCGCAGGCCGCCAAGCTGATGATTTCGGTTGATGGCAAGCCGCGCTTGGAGGAATTGATCTGTGATGGCATCCTGGTGGCCACACCCGCCGGCAGCACTGCTTACAATTTATCAGCCCACGGACCAATTTTGCCGATCAACTCGGCGCTTCTCACCTTGACGCCGATCAGCGCCTTCCGGCCGCGTGGCTGGCGTGGTGCCATCCTGCCGCATCAAGCAAAAGTTACGATCAATGTTCTCGAAAGCGACAAGCGTCCGGTGGCCGCCGTCGCCGATCATGTCGAAGTGCGCCACGTGCGCGAAGTTCACATCGCCGAGGACCGTGGCAAATCGGCAAAAATTCTCTTCGATCCCGGCCACAGTCTGGCCGAGCGTGTGTTGCGCGAACAATTCAAATTCTAGCGCCGGCCTTGCGCTGCCCGCGTATGAACATATCCCCAACACATATTTGACACGAATTCTTGGCGTATTTGTAACCCTGAGTTTACGACTGGCCAGTAACGTCTGAGTAACGTTGGCCGTGGACTTGGACAATCTGGCGGACGGCTGGAGGATTACGAATGACCCTGACACAGGATCAAGAGAGACGTGCGCACATTGCACTGAACCGCTTCGGGCTCGGCGGCAAACCAGGAGGCATCGCGCGCATCGGCAAGAATGCCAAAGCCGCACTCGAGGCAGAACTCAACAAACCCGGCATAGCGCTGATTAATCAGACTGATTTGCCAAGCTACGTTGCGGCTTGTCAGGCCGTACACACCGAATTCTCCATTGAAGACGGTTTGAAAGAAAAAGAGCTGACGGCGAGGCTCAAACAACACATGAAACCCGAGATCGGTTTTGTTGAACGGTTGGTGCTGTTTTTCTCGAATCACTTCTCGATGTCGATCCACAAGGACGGCGCCGTGCGCGCCACCATTGGCCAACTTGAGCGCGATGTGATTCGTAAAAAGGTTCTCGGCTCGTTCAAGCAGATGTTGATCGGCGTGATGCAACATCCGGCGATGATCCGTTATCTCGACAATGACGACTCGATCGGTCCAACCTCGGTCACCGGGTTGAGTTGGGGTGCTGGCCACAATCAAAATCTCGCCCGCGAGATTCTCGAGCTGCACACCATGGGTGTCGGCGGCGGTTACACCGAGCTTGACATTGATAATCTGGCCAAGGTCATTACCGGCTGGTCCTTTGTGCGCGGCTGGGAAGCCGATGACGGTCACAATGGCGGCACATCTGAGAACCGCGGCCAATTCATCTTCCGCAAGGACTGGCACGAGCCGGGCTTCAAGCGCGTCGTCGGCAAAAATTATTCGCCGGGCGGCATCAAGCAAGGTGAGGAGGTGCTGACCGATCTGGCGCGGCATCCGGCTACTGCCCAGTACATCGCTTTCAAGTTGGTGAGGCACTTCATCACCGACGAACCAACTCCAGCAATGGTGAAGCCATTGGCAGCCGCCTTCCGCAGAAGCAATGGTAACTTGAAAACCGTGGCCCAGGCCTTGATCGATTTGCCAGAGGCATGGTCGCTGCCGCTCACCAAGCTGCGCACGCCCTATGAATTGCAAGTCGCGGAAATGCGGGCCTTGGATCGCTCCTACGATCCGGCCAATCGCTGGCCTTTCAACTCGGCACTTTCCGCGCTCCGCCATAATCCGTGGGAGCGGGCGACACCCGATGGATATCCCGAGGAGACGCCCTATTGGATGGGGCCGGACGCCATGCGCATTCGGGTTGAGACGGCCCAGCTATCCGCCTGGGCACTGCAGCAACAAAGACCGTACATTCAGACCGCTGCCTTCCTGGCCAATCAGGTCTTCGCCTCGGCACTTTCGCCGAGCTCGCGCCAGGCCGTGACGCGGGCCACTGATTTGCGCAATGGCCTGGCCACGCTCTTTATGACCCCAGAATTCCAGCGGAGGTAGACATGTCCAATCACGATGAATACCACGGCCTTTCGGCGATCGATCAGCGCATCGCCTCAGCCGCTCACGAAGGTTGTCTCGAATCACGCCTGTTGATGTCACGCCGTTCGATGCTGGGTGTCACTGCCGCCTTGTTCTCGTCGGCGTTCCTGCCGAATTTCGCGCTTGCCGACACCGATCCGCAGGCACGCCTGCTGGTTGTCGTGTTGCGTGGCGGCATGGACGGCATCGGCATGGTCATCCCCAAGCTCGACTCGCATTATGAAGAGATGCGCCAGGAGTTGGCGCTGCCCTTCTCGTCCACGCTGTCGCTCGGCAGCGACTTTGCCTTGCACCCCGGCCTCTCCCGGGTTCACAACATGTTCGGTGCCGGCCAGGCTACGATCATTCCGGCCGCCGGCATTGCCTTGCGCAACCGCTCGCATTTCGAGTGCCAGGACAATCTTGAGAACGGCTTGCAGGTCAACGAGTCAAACGCCACCGGCTGGCTCAACCGCCTGCTGGGTGCGCTACCAGCCGGTGACCCGGTGCGCCAGCACATGGGACTCGAGATTGGCGACGCCCCGGTCATTCTGCGCGGGCCTGAGCCGGTCCTTGGCTGGTCACCAACCTGGTTCGAAAAATCCAACCCCCAAACCATTGCCAACCTCGAAACAACCTACAAGAAAATTGACATCGAACTGTGGAGTTCCCTCCGCCGCGGCCTCGAAGCCGATGCCCTGGCACTCAACTCCGGGGCCAATCCGGATGAGAATATCAGTTCCCTGCGCAAAGGTTTCATCGGTGCCGCCCGCCTGATGCGCGCTCCATCCGGCCCGCGCATTGCTGTCCTCTCGGTCGATGGCTGGGACACTCATGCCGACCAGGGTGGCGTCACGGGCTTCTTCAACGAACGGCTGGTGGAACTCGACACGGCACTGAAGG
>JANLTS010000049.1:0-7511 GCA_031363045.1 Hyphomicrobiales bacterium | reverse complement strand
TATTGCCAGTCGAGAACTCCGGTGTGAAAGCAGAGGATGTCACCAATTCCAGACCAGTTGAGATGGCGAGGTGCCGCCCTCAGAACATCATAGTCAATGAACACACACTCTGGCACGGCATAGCCACGATAGATGACCTTGCCATTTTCGCGCACGCCTGACCGGTGGGAATAAACAGCGTTGACTGACAGCGCGGTGGGCGCCTGGAACAGAGGCAGGTTGCGGCGCCAGGCAAAGTACTTCGCAACATCCAGCGCCTGCCCACCGCCAAGTCCTATGATGGCGCGGATATCCTTCAAGCTGGCAGCTTCGCGATCGAGATCAACTTGCTCAATAGAACCTGCAAAATATACTTGGTAGTCGGCACCTTCAAACTCGTGTTTGAAAATGCCCCAGAGATCTGGCATCGTCACAATGAGGAATGGCGGATTGACGAAGTTCTTGAATTCGCCAAACAGGCCACGTCCCATCACTGTCGGAAATCCGTAGTCAAGGCAGGCATTACACATGGCTTTGTCTCCTTAGAAAATTACGTTCAACCCGCCATCGGCGGCGAGACAGTGACTGGTGGCTTTTGCGCCAGTTGCAACAATTGCTACGGCGATTGCCAAACCACACAGCCCGCCGTTCGCGTCACCGGGAATGCAATTGTCTTGGCGAATAGTGTTCATCCCTTGATTGCCCCTGAAGAAAGACCGGACACGAGTGCGCGTTGCGCAACGACGGTCAGAATTGTGATGGGGATAATGGCGAGAGCCGAAGCGGCCGCCATCGGCCCCCAGTCCAGATTTCTTGTGGAAATAAAGCCTGCAATGAAGACTGGCAATGTCTTTGCACTGTTACCAGCCAGCATGACCGGGATGAGAAACTCATTCCATGCCAGCAAGGCCACGAATATCGTCGTCGCCGCCATGCCAGGGAGGATCAACGGCAAGACGATATGCACAAGGATTTGCCAACGCCTTGCGCCGTCAACGGCCGCGCTCTGTTCAAGGGCAATCGGTATTTGCTCAACAAACGAGATCATCAGCCAGATTGCGAAAGGGAGATTTACAGCTGCATACATGACGATCAGCATGAGATGGTTATCATAAAGCCCCAGCTGCGAAACAATCTGGAACAGCGGCACCATGATAACAATCGCCGGCACGGCGCGTATCAAGACAAGTCCAACCTCGAGTGAGCCACGGCCACGGAAACGCGGGGAGCGCGCCAAGGCATAGGCCGCCAGCGTCGAGATGAACACGCACAACAACGTCGACGCTGCCGTGATGACAACTGTATTCAGGCAAGTTTGCCAGAAGCCGCGCGTATTGAAAATGGCCTCATAGTTCTTGAACGTCGGGGCAAAGCTGACGAACTTCGGTGGAAACACAAATGTGTCATCACGCAGCTTGATGGATGTCGTCGCTGTCCAGTACACCGGGAACAGTGCAATGATACTCGCCAGCAGCAAGGCGAGATAACTCAGCCCATTCGCCAGTTGCTTCCGGGTTCTGGTTTTCATCGCGCATACTCCGTGGCGCGGCGCCACATCACATAGATGGGCACAACGAGGATGACCATGACCACACCAAGTGCTGCAGCCCGCGATATCTGAAAGAAGATGAAACCCGTGTTGTAAGTCAGCATGCCGAGCGTCTGGGTTGCGGTTCCAGGACCGCCCTTGCTGGTGAGAATGAAGACAAGATCAAACATCTTCAGGCAATCGATGATCCGGATCATCACAATCACCAGAATCACCGGCAAGAGCGAAGGAAATGTAACATAGAAGAATATCTGTGATGCACGCGCGCCATCGATTGCTGCCGCCTCGGGTGGGCCTTTTGGCAATCCCGCCAAGCCAGCAAACGTAATCAGCATTACAAAGGGAATTGACTGCCAGCTATCGACAATCGTCACGGCCATGATGGCCGCCCAGCGCCAGCCCAGCCAGTTGGGGCCATGAACATGAAGTTGATCGAGCGCCCAGTTGATGACGCCGAGGTCGGCATCAAACATGAAGCGCCACATCAGGCCAACAGCCACGGGCGTCAACAACATGGGGATGATCAATACGGTTCTGAAAAACTGTGTGCCGGCGAGGTTGCGATGGAGAAGAACCGCAAGTCCAATCCCCAGAGGGATTTGAGCGATGAGGGCAAGCACAATCAGGGTCACCGTTACCCAAATCGACTCCCAGAATCGCGGGTCGCCAAGAGCCTGAAGATAGTTTTGAAAGCCAATGAAACGGGCCGGCACAAAAGCGCCCAGCGTCTCATTGCGGAATGACAAATAGAGCGCGCCAAGAATGGGCAGCGCGAAGACCACCGTGAGAATCAGCCAAGTCGGCAGCACCAGAATCTCGGCGAGCCTGGCATTGGCGCTTTCGATGCTCTTGGACCGCCGTTGACGGTGGGAGGCAGTCATCATGGGGTTCTCGCAAAGTGAGGGGTGTGGCCGAACCACACCCCAGTTGCAACGTTGGTCTTTTACTTGGCGTTCTCCTGGGCCAGGATTGGCTTCTCGGTTTCCTGAAGTGCGTCAAGGCCAGCCTTCACTTCAACGGAGCCGTTCATGATGCCGGCCAGCGTGTCGAGTGCCGCTTTTTCAAACTCCGGCCAGACACGGATTTGCGGATAACGTTCGATGCGCGTGCCCTCTGGAATATCGAGAACCGGCAGATAGGAATACTTGGCGACAAGTTCGGGATCAGTGATGATCGACTTGCGGCCAATGGCTGCTGCACCGGCATTGAGGTAATTCTTGGCGTTTGACTTGCCAAGCACGAACTCGAGGAACTGCCAGGCCACTTCCGGGTTCTTGGCGTCTGACGGAATGCCGATATTCCATCCTGCGAGGTGGGTGACGTCAGCCGAACCCTTTGGCATCGGTGCCGTGCCAATCTTGCCCATGTGTTTCTGGTTGGCAGGATCAGTCAACATGCCCCAGTAGCCGGAGTATTGCACCATGGCGCCGATGTCGGTCGAGAGGAACTTGATCGTTGCATCATCACTTGAGGCCGAGATCGCACCTTCAGGTGCATAGGCAAGCATATCCTTGAGGAACTGCGTACCAGCCACGGCTTCCGGCGAGTTGACTGTTGGATTATAGTTCTCGTCATAGAGCTTGCCGCCGAAGCTCCAAACCATCGTCATCCACCACCACGACACGTTTGGACCGAAGCCAAAGATCGCGCCTTCACCCTTGCCGGATTCCTTCACGGCTTTTGCATTGGCCTTGTACTCGTCCCAGGTCGTGGCTGGCTTGAGACCTAGCGCATCATAGATGTCGCTCCGGTACCACTGGATGAACGGCTCGGTGGACAATGTCAGGCCCAGCGTCTGGCCTTTGTACTTGCCATAGTCCTGCAGGCCTTTGCCGAAGTCCGAGATGTCATATTCTTTCGAGGCCGCAATGCGATCATCCAGCGGCTGCATGGTGCCCGCTGCACCAAAAGGCGTGAGGAATGAGTTGTCGAACTGGGCGACATCATACTGGCCCTGCTTCAGTTGCACCGACAGCATGAGCTTCTGATGCATCTCGCCGTATGGCACTTCCGTGACTTGGACAGTGTGGCCTGTGGCTTTTTCAAAGGCGGGAATGAATGACTGAATGGCCGTTGATGATGGCGAAGGGCTCAGGAAAACATTGAGTTCGTCCGCGTAGGAAAATGTCGTCATGGTGGCCAGCAATACCGCGGCTGGCAGAAGTTTCTCGGCAATTGGCATGAATTCCTCCTGTGATGCGAGTTGTTTCGGATTTGACGTTACCCGTCCTCCGGCCGCTTCAGGTTCTGGCTTCAAAGTGTCCCCAGCTCTGCGGCTTGGGCGCCAATGAACACCAAAAGGTCAACCATTGTCAATGACAATTCGGCGGGCCAGTCGATCATGACCACATCAAAAACACCAATTTTAATGACTATCGCGCGAATCTTCTTTGTCTTGAGAAAATTGAGAATTGACAAGCAGGGCGTCAAATGCGCAGTATTGCATCAAATGGTTGGCCATTTGAATCAACCACAAGTCGGGGACTCGAAATGGCAACAGTTTCGCTCGCGGGTGTTGGAAAATCCTACGGTTCGCAGTCCATCGTCCGCGACATCAATCTCGAAATTGATGATGGCGAATTCATCGTTCTTGTTGGGCCATCGGGCTGCGGCAAGTCCACAATCCTCCGAATGATCGCAGGACTTGAGGACATCACCCTTGGTGACATCAGCATTGGCGGCAAGGTCGTCAATGAGATGGAAGCCCGTGAGCGAAATCTCGCCATGGTGTTCCAGGATTACGCGCTCTATCCCAACATGACTGTCGAAGCCAACATCGGCTTTGGTCTCAAGATGAATGGTGTGCCTGCCCCGCAGCGCGCCGCACGGGTGCGGGAAGTGGCCAGGCTCTTGCAGATCGAACCCTACCTCGAACGCAAACCGCGCGCACTTTCCGGCGGCCAGCGCCAACGCGTAGCAATGGGCCGCGCGCTGGCCCGCAAGGCGCAACTCTTTCTGTTCGACGAACCGCTTTCCAATCTTGATGCCAAGCTGCGCATGGAAGTGCGCACGCAAATCAAACTTCTGCATCGCGACCTCGGCATGACCTCGGTTTTCGTCACCCATGACCAGACCGAAGCCATGACGCTTGCGGATCGCATCGTCTGTCTCCAGGGTGGCAGCATTGCCCAGGTCGGCACGCCGGAAGACCTCTACTCGCGCCCCGCCAATGTGTTCGTGGCAAGTTTCATTGGCTCACCACAGATCAATCTGCTGCCTGCAATCATTGCAAACGGCGCGTTGCGATTGGATGATGGGCAGGCGATCACGCCGGCAATGCCTTTGGTTCTGGAAGACGGGCGATCAGTCCTTGTGGGCCTGAGACCTGAAGATCTGACGGATCAATCCCGCGCAGCGTCCATGACCAAGCCACAAATCCTGCAATTTGACTATCTCGTGCCGGAAACCCTGGGCTCGGACACTTATCTGATTGGCGACATTGCGGGCACGCGCGTAACGGCACGCTGCGCACCGATGACAAGGCCCAAGGCCGGCGCCAAACTGACGCTGCATGCCGACACCAATCACCTGCACCTGTTTGATCCGCAGACGCAAAACCGCATCTGAGTTCGAACGACGGTCAAGTCAGTGAACGCCGAAGCCTTTGGCCGCAGTCTGCTGGGAATTATCCCAGACTTCGTCGCAGCCCCCTAACTCGCCCCCACCATCCCATCCACAATCTTCTCCGCCACCATCATGATCGGCGCCTGGATGTTCGCGGTGGGTACGCGGGGCATGATGGAACAGTCGATGACACGCAAAGACTCTATCCCACGAACACGGCCTTCGCCGTCGGTGACGGCCATACTATCCGTCCCCATGCGGCAGGTGCCGGCGGGATGGTGTTCGGTGTTGGCAGTGTTGCGCAGCCAGCGGGTGATGCCGGCATCACTCGCGCCATCGAGATCGGGATCAAGCGAGGCCGAGCGAAACTCATCCCACGGTTTTTGTGCAGCCATTTCACGGGTGCGCTTGATGCCGTCCACCATCTCTTTCACGTCGCGCTGATCATCGAGATAGTTGAAGTGAATGGCGGGATGGGCCTTGGGGTCCGCTGACTTGAGGCGGATGCGGCCGCGGCTGTAGGGCCGCATCTGGCTGACGAAATACTGGAAGCCATCGCCCAACACCACCTTGCCATCCTGAAAGTCCGCGAGGAAGCCCAGAAACTCGTGCTGCATGTTGATGAAGGCAGCACCCGAACCGCTGTCGAAGAAAGCGCCCACTTCAAAGAAGTTCGAGGCACCGAGGCAGCGCTTGAACAACAACCACTCGAGGCCAATCCGGGCGCGGCCCATGAGGCCAAGCTGGTTCTTGATGGAGACTGGTTTGTTGCAGCTGTAGCGCAGCGGCGCCACGATGTGGTCCTGCAGGTTTTCGCCAACGCCGGGCAGATCATGCGCCACTTTGATGCCATGCTCGCGCAAATGATCGGCAGGGCCGATGCCGGAGAGCATGAGCAGTTGCGGCGAGGCGATGGTGCCGGTCGAGAGGATCACTTCGCGCTGCGCTTCGATCACCGCGATTCTTCCGCCAATGACGCATTCAACGCCAACAGCTTTCAAGCCATCGAGACGCAGCTTGTTGACGAAGACATCGGTCTTGATGGTGAGATTGGCACGAGACTTCACCGGCTTCAGATAAGCCTCGGCGGCACTGCAGCGCACGCCATTGCGGATATTGGCCTGCGTCAGATGCGTGCCTTCCTGTCGCCCGCTGTTATAGTCCCTGGCCTGGGGCAACCCCCAAGCCTCGCCGGCCCGCAGGAAGCGATCATAAAACACGTGATCGCCTTTGCTCTCCACAATGCTCATCGGACCTTCGTGGCCGCGCGTCAGTGACGGGGCGCCATGAAAGGTCTCAAGCTTTTTGAAATAGGGCAGGCAATCGGCATAAGACCAGCCCTCGAGGCCGAAGTCTTTCCAGCCGTCATAGTCTTGCCGGTTGCCGCGCACCCAGACCATGCCATTGATCGCCGAACTGCCGCCAAGCCCGCGCCCACGGGCTTGCCCCAAGCGCCGGTTATTCAGATGCGGTTCCGGTTCGCTCGTATAGCGCCAGTTGTAAATCTTGCTTTCGATGGGAAAGGTCAAAGCCGCAGGCATGCGGATGGTCAGTGCATTGGCCACGGGGCCTGCCTCCAGCAAGCACACGGTCACATCTTTTTGGGCGGAGAGACGGTTGGCGAGAACGCAGCCCGCAGAGCCGGCACCAATGATCACATAGTCATAAGTTGCCATGTCAAACGATACCGGTGACTTTGGTGGCGTTCAGGAAGTTGCCCGCAATAAATCCGCGCGCTTCCGCCAGCGGAATTTGCAGCAACTGGATGAAGATCGCTTCCATCAGCGGGTTCAGCGGCAAGGCCACATCCGGATAGGTGAATACGCGAAGGCCCGCAGCCTCTTCGGGTGCCGAGGCTGCGGGAGCCACGGCGACAACTTTACCGCCCAGCGAGGTGATCTTTGCGATCAGCGCCATATCGATGTCGCGTGTCTTGAGGTCGCCCAGGAAGATCACCATCTGGAATCCCGGCCGCACCAGTTCAATCGGACCGTGGCGGAACTGCCCTCCTGAGAGCGCGGTGCAATGCAGTTTTGCGGCTTCCTGAGTCAACAAGGCCGCCGTCTGGGCGGAGCCAAGACTTTTACCGCGCCCGGTATAGATGAGTGGCGCCTGTGCATCGAGAAACTGCGTGACGCCGGAAAAACCCGGTTGCCAGTCTTCGAGCATCTGTTCGCAGGCTTCGGCAGCGCTAGCCAATTCCGTGCAGGCGCGCGGCAGGCCGCCGTGCAAGGCAGCGCCCAGAAGATGAAGACATGCGAAGCCGCCGGTGTAGGATTTGCTGGACACCGTCATCTCCGGCCCCGCCATCGAGACCAATCGGATGTCCGCCCAGTCTGCAAGCCGGTTCTGGCGTTGGTTGGTGACGGAAACAACCGCGGCTGGCCTGATGCCCGGCAGTTTCGTCAGTTCGACAATC
>JANLTS010000043.1:0-2124 GCA_031363045.1 Hyphomicrobiales bacterium | reverse complement strand
TCGGCAAACGGAGTTTTTTGACCTTGCAATTCTGCTATCAGGCTGAGGCCTTCGCCAACATCGTCCTGAAGCGCTCGAGTTCGCCAGGCGAGGCGCTCACCACTTGGGCTGGTTCCGGGAAGGCGCCAGTTGTCACGTCCTGCTTATATTCCTTGAACGCGGCGATGCGCTTCTGCTGCAGACGGTCATACTCGGCTGCGAAGTTACGATAAATTTTCGCATGCTTGGGTATATGGCCACGGTTTTGCCCCAGAATGTCATCCGCGAACAGGTACTGACAGTCGCATCCGGTTCCAGCCCCCATCGACACCATGAAAAGCGGCGTGTGCTTTGAAATCTCGGCGGCGATATCGGGCGGTACGACTTCGATTTCCATGCCGAAGGCGCCGGCCTCCTCATATTTCTTGACCAGTTCCCACACTTTCATGGCGCTTTCAGCAGTCTTGCCAACTGCCTTGAAGCCGCCGGTCCACGTGCATTTCGATGGGATCAAGCCGACATGGCCGATGATCGGAATGGCTTCGTCGGCCAGACGCCGCACTGTCTGAAACGACGCGGCGCAATAGATGGCATCAGCCCCGGCATTCATCATCTTGAAGCCGAAGCGCAGATAATCATCGGTGGTGCCGCCATTGTAGAGCGACATTCCGGGCACCGCGAAGACAGTGGGCGCCACATCGCGGAACTTCGGGTCCACCATCATCTCCGGTGGCACCGAGAACATGTCGATTCCGGCGGCTTGCGCGGCTGCAAGCTCGTCCCAGCTTTCGACCCGCAACATGGAATATTGATAGCGGCCCTTGTTGGCGAGAACGGCGGCAACTGAGGGAGGCGTGGGGCGCGGCATGGGAGTGTCCCTGATCAGTGAAGATGCCTTCCGTGATACGCTTTGCGGAAGAAAATGCAAGTATTGTTGCATTGAGACTAGAAATGGAATGAATATTCCAAAATTATCTCAATGATGCGCGGCGGGCAATCTCGCTCAAGCGCTCGAAGTCCGGGCCATGCGCCGGGATATTGATGTCGAAAACCTCGGCGATGACCCTGGTCCAGCCATGAATGAAATACACCCAGCCATCTTCGATGCGAAGCTTTTGGTCCTGTTGTTGCGCCCGCGCCTGTTTAAGGAAAATGAGATCGCCGCGATAATTGAACTCCCAGACGATGGCGCGTTCGGGATAGACGGCGGCATCGGAGAGTGGCGAACCCGGGGCATCCTTGCCGAGGCCAGTGGCATTGATGATCATCGATCCCGGTTTCAAACCGGAGACCAGCGCGTCAGCATCGGCAACCGTGGACGTCGCCACATAAGTCATGACTGGACCAAAGCCGATCCGGCGGTGTACGGCCTTCACCTCCTCCAACTTTTGTTCGGTGAGCCCGGTGACCACGATGCGCGATGGCACATCGCCACTCGCCTTTGCCTTGTTGAGGAGATAGAGAGTCAATGCCAGGGATGCGCCGCCGCACCCGAGGATCAGCAGTTCTGCATCGTTCTTGCGCCAATAGTCCTCAGCGATGATCGCCTCGAGCGCCGCACCCACCGAGATCGGGTCCTTGGCATGGCCGCGAAGTTCTGTGCCGCGCTTCGAGATGCAGCTGATCTCGCCCAACGTTTCGGCATAGGGATCAAGTTCGTCGAAGAGATCACGGCTGGCCTTCAGCAAGTTCATCTTGTGCGTGGTGACGAGGGCACCCAATGACAGCGGGTCCAACTTGATGAAGGCCACGGCCGCACGATAGCGCTTAGGATCATCATCGGGGACGAAGTCGATGCCCTTGATCGCCGCATCGAGCTTCAGCGCCTCGGCCCAGGCGGGAAACACCTGCATGATCGAGGACTGACCGGTGGTGACGCCGATGAAGTACAGCGTAGGTCGCGAAGCTTGTTCAAGGTCGATCATCGGTTGGCTCACCCTCCCGGCTTCAACTTGAAACGCTGGATCTTGCCGGTTGCGGTTTTGGGCAGTTCCGCGACGAACTCGATCCAGCGCGGGCGTTTGTAATCGGCGAGCTGCGTGCGCACGTGTGCGATCAGTTCGTCGGCGAGCGTCTGCGAGATTTCGCCGCGCACGACGACGAATGCTTTTGGCTTGATCAGCGCGTCCGCGTCTTCGGCGCCGA
>JANLTS010000019.1:0-8342 GCA_031363045.1 Hyphomicrobiales bacterium | reverse complement strand
GCCGCCGGTGCGGCCACCGCGCGAGAAATCGGTGATTGTATCGCCACCGCCGTCGAGCGTCGCGTATGCGAAAACATCGTCGCCCAAGCCACCTGTGAGCGTATCACGGCTGGACCCGCCGGTCAGCGTGTCAACCCCGGTGCCACCATCCAACGCATCGGCACCCTTGCCGCCGCTCAGGAGGTCGTTGCCGATACCACCCGCCAGCTGATCAGCGCCGTCCCCGCCAAAGAGCTTGTCATCGCCCGCCCCGCCAAGCAGGTTGTCCAACCGCTCCCAGCCGATCAGTTTGTCATCGCCGCCGAAGCCGGAAATCGTGTCATTGCCATAGCCGCCATTACTGGTCTGGGCGATATCGGTTCCGGTGATGGTGACCGACGTCAGTGCCCGGTGCCCGAAAATCACGTAGCTGGCGCCGCTGTTCAAGCCATGGGAATTAGCCCCTGATGCACCGACGATCAGATCATCGAACCCATCGCGATTGACGTCCCCGGCCGATGAGACCGCACTGCCACTAAGGTCGTCGACAGCCTCCCCACTGATCTGGAAGCCGTTGTTTCCATCGAGCGTGGAAAGATCGAGGTTGGCAGTGAAGCCGTCCGCCTTGCCGAAGACCACATAGCTGGCACCAATGATGACGTCGCCGAAGCCATCGCCATTTACATCGCCAACAGAGGAGACGGACCCGCCGGTTGCGCCACTGATCTTGAAGCCATTGCTGCCATTGAGTCCCGAGAGTCCGAGACCGGCCGCGAATCCATCTGCCTTGCCAAACACCACATAGCCGCACCCGGTCCCGGTGGCTCCCACAATCAAATCATCAAAGCCGTCGCCATTGACATCCCCGGCGGATGAAACTGAGCGACCGGCGTAGTCATATTCACTCTCGCCGAAAATTTTGAAGCCATTGCGTCCATTGAGCGCACCTAGGTCGAAGTCGGCGGCGAAATCATCCGCCTTGCCGAAGACAACGTAACTGCGACCCACGCTGCCGAATGAATACTCGCCGAAACCATAGGTATAAAACTCAGTCCCAACGATTACATCGTCAAACCCATCGCCATTGACATCCCCGGCTGACGAGACGGAGAAACCGCTGTGGTCGTAGTCGTACGCATTGCCGATCCGGAAGCCGGTGCCGCCATTCAGCTTCGAGAGGTCGAGGTTGGCGGTGAAACCGTGAGCCTTGCCGAACACCACATAGCTGGCGCCATTGTCGTAGCCATGGGGATCAGCCCCTGATGCACCGACGATCAGATCATCGAACCCATCGCCATTGACATCCCCGGCCGATGAGACGGAACAGCCGCAATAGTCGTAAGCCGCCTTGCCGCTGATCTGGAAGCCGATGTTGCCATCGAGCGTGGAAAGATCGAGGTTGGCAGTGAAGCCGTCCGCCTTGCCGAACACCACATAGCTGGCGCCGCTTAAATTGCCATGGGGATCGGCCCCCCTTGCCCCAACGATCACGTCATCGTAACCGTCGCCATTGACATCCCCGGCTGAAGAGACAGACCAGCCGCTGTCGTCGCCAGCCGCCTCGCCGCTGATCTGGAAGCCGTTGCTGCCATCGAGCGTGGAGAGGTCAAGATTGGCTTCAAAACCATCCGCCTTGCCGAACACCACGTAGCTGGCGCCGCTGGACTCGCCATGCGGATCGGCATAACAGGCGCCGACGATGATATCGTCGAAGCCGTCGCCATTGACATCTCCGGCCGATGAAACGGAGAAGCCGCTTCTATCTTTCTTCGCCTCACCGCTGATCTGGAAGCCGTTGCTGCCATCAAGCGAGGAGAGACCGATCACTGCTGCGAACTGGGGCATGCACGTTTTCCCTTCGGTCAGACCTGGGAGTGTTCCGGCGCCAGCGTCACTTATTGCACCAGGGCAGGGCCTCGGCAAGCAACCCGGGGTTCAATCACCTTGGCAACAGCCGGTTGAACCGAATTGCCAGAAACAGGATGGACCCTTGCGTTCGAAAGGGTGACGAAATGAGGGACGTGGCTGAACGTGATCCCGTCTCGCCAATCCTGTTCAATCCAGCTCAGAAAATCTCAATATCACTCAGGCTCAACACCGCGCCGGCCTGCAGCGTGGCGACGAGCGTCACGCCGCCGTTCGCCGCACCGTTGGCGTCGAAGGTGAGGATACCGTTGTCGGTGTCGAAGACGAAACGGGTGGAGCTAAGCGTTGCTTCGCCGGCCGCGTTCGCCTCGAACCGGTTGGCGTTGAGCGCGCCGGCGTTGAGGCCGCCAAACTCGCTGCCGTTGAACAGGAAGATGTCGTCGTCAACGGGGTCAAACGAGGTGAAATCGGTCACCCGGTCGCCGGTATCGAGGAGGGAATTGTAGACGAACGCATCGCTGCCGAGGCCGCCGGAGAGCGTGTCGGTTCCCCGTCCGCCGTCGAGCGTGTCGGCGCCCACGCCGCCGAGAAGAATGTCCGCGCCAACACCTGCGCCGCCGTGCAAGTCATCGTTGCCATCGAAGCCGTTGAGCCGGTCGCTTCCTGCTCCGCCGTCGAGTGTGTCGTGGCCGGTGCCGCCGGTGAGCACGTCGCCCCCGCCGGCTCCGGAGAGCGTGTCGTCACCGCCATTGCCGTTTAGCGTTTCGGTTCCGTTGGAACCGGTGAGCCGGTCGGCCATCTGCGTGCCGCTGACGTTTTCGATGCCGGTGATGGCGCGCTGCACGACTGGAATAATGGTCGATCCGGGGTGGGTCTTGTCGGGGATGATGATGACCGCATCCTCGATGAAGCCGGGTGTCATCAGCCACGATCCGGCGCCAAGATCGACCACCGCGGCGCGATTGGCGACATTGTGCAGGTCGAGCATGTCGAAGCCGTTGCCGCCATCGATCACGTCGCTGTTGTGGTTCTCGCGCAGCACGACGATGTCATTGCCTTCGCCGCCGTCAATCGTGTCGACGCCGCCGCCGCCCTGCAGGATGTCGTTGCCGCCTTCGCCGTGAATCGTGTCTTTGCCACCCTGGCCGAGGACCGTGTCCTTGCCTTCTCCGGCGAACACGATGGTGGCGGTGCGATTGGTGGTGAGCACGTCATTGCCGCTGGTTCCGGAGATGGTGCTGTCGCGTGGATCGAGGATGACGTTCCAGATGCCGGTAAAGCCGTCTTCGACGCTGACATTGATGCGCCCGTCAGCGGTCAGGCCGACGTGAAGGGTCGGAAAGTCAAAAAACACATTCGTGTTGGTGGGACCAAGGCCACTGGTGATCAAGACTTTCTCGCCCACCGGAACACCGCTGGCGTCGAAGCGCTGGCCACGGACTGCCGACCCATCGTTGTCGTACCAGGCGATGAAGAAACCGCCATCCTGAAGCTGGGTGATTTCGGGCTCGGCTTCCTGCGTGATGCCTTGCGTCGCCACGAGTTCATTGGAGGCACCGCCCTCCGGGTTGAAGACGCGAAAGAAGATGTCGCCATCGCGTTCATAGGTAACAACAAAGTTCCCATTCTCCAGTCCGGCGATGGCGGCTTTCTGGCCTTCGCCGACGGTAACGGGATTGCGCATGGTGTGGCCATCATTGTCGATCAGTTTCACGTTTACATTTTTGAAGTCGCTATCCGAACCGTAGGACAGGAATGCGAAGCCGCCACCGGCCAGCGCTGTCATGCCTGCGGCATAGTCGGAATCGTCGCCGTTGACGGCCGCCTCAAACCTTTTGCTGCGGGTATTGGTTTCGAAGTCGTAGACGAATCCGTGGACGTCTTGATCCCAGCCGACGACAAACGGAATTCCATCATCGTATTCTTGCACGAATTGTACCGCATAGTCGCCGTTGGCCGCCACCGCGATGTCAAAACCACCAAAGGACAGCAGCACATCATTGAGCGTATCGGTGTGAACGACACGGCCTGACGCATCACGGCGCTCGATGATGATGTCTTCAGTGGAGTTGTTCACGGCGTAGGCGATGACCATTCCGCCATCCGGCAGGGCAGCGACATGCGCCGGAAACTCCTGGTGCGCGGTGGAGACAGTGTTGATCTGGAAGGAACTGCCCTGGACATTGCCCTCGGCATCGAAGCGCTGGGCGAAGATATCAGCGCCAGCGCTGGTGCCCTTTGTATCGTCGCTCCAGGTAACGAGGAAACTGCCATCGGCGAAATAGGCCGCCGAAGGATGGAGTTGCAGGCCAGGAAGTGAGTCGATGTTGGCGGTGAAGGTTTTCCAGATGGTCGGCGTCGTGGTCATGGCACTCGTCCTTTGTCTGAGGGAGAAACTCCCGTTGATGAGGCGAGGCTAGGACAGCGAATTGGGGGCCGCAGTTCCCGGGGTGACAGAATCTAAGGGGTGTTGCGTTCTGCTGTTCGGCGGATTGCTAACGCCGGACCGACCAAGCGCAGACCTGCGGACGGGACATCACCTGGGCTTTGGCGGCGCGGAGTTCGGCCTGGACTTTCTGCAGAAGGTCTTTGGGGTCGCCGCTGAACTCGCCGTGCGGGTCCCCAGCTTCGGCAAAGCGCTTGATGCTGGCGAAGCTTGACAGCAGATAGTTGACGGCCGGCGATTGCCAGTCGCCGGCCAGGCATTCCCAGATTATGGTTGGGGAGGGCAAGCCGGCCTCGCCGAACACCCGGACGAATTCGTCCGCGACATCGGGGCTCTGAACATTGTTGCGGTAGGCTGTGCCGACAGTATCGGAGATCGAGGCGAACAACTTGACCTTTGGAATCGAATAGCTCTTGGCGCGCGGGTCGAGAGGTAACTCGTGGAAGGCGACAACGCCGTCCGGTTTCACAACGCCTGCGGCGTCGCGCAGCATCGCGACCGGATCGGCCTGGTGAATGAGGACATAACGCCCGAACACCGCATCGAAAGGTGCGTGTCCGGGAAAGTCGAAGCGATCGCCCACCGCATAGTCGACGTTCGTGTAACCAGCATTGGTGACTCTGGCGCGCGTGGTGTCGATGGCTTTGGCCTCGCGGTCGAAGGCCAGTACCTTGCCTTTGGACCCCACCGCTTCCGCCAGCAGCAAGGTGACATCGCCCGCACCGCAGCCCACTTCCAGGACCGACCATCCCCCGGTGATGCCGCATTCGCGGATCAACCGCGACGTGACACTGCCAATGACGCTGGCCTGCAATTGCAGCCGCTCGAGTTCTGCTTCGCTGTGGCCGAGAGCATAGGGCGCTGCGGCGGTCATCAAGATATCCTTCTGCCAACTTTGACCAAGTCTACTTGAAGACCGGTGGCATCTCAACCGGGCGACGCCCGTCAACCCTCCGCGCGCGCCTGCAATCTTCCGGCGCGGCCACCACGGCGGGTCTTGCGGATGGTGAGGGTGGCGACGCGTTCCGGCAGTCCCGCCATGACGGCCTGCCGTTCGGCACTGCTCATGCCCAGCCATCCCCCGATTTCATCGCGCGTGCGGCCGCAGCCGATGCAGAAACCGGTTTCGGGATCGACTACGCAGATCTTGATGCAGGGCGTCTCGATGGCTGGCAGAGTCATGGCATTCATTGTTGCATTGTCGATCATCCGGCCCCGGGCGCAAAGACCGGAAACGCCGTGTTGTGGTTCAAATGCGTCTAGTTCTTGAGAATGAGGACGCCGTCCTCGACCTTGAAACTGTCGAGCCGCGACAGGAAGCTCATGCCCAGCAGGGTGCCGCGAAGCGCACCTTCCGGCAGCACCAGGCCTTCGACATCCTCGACCTCGACGCCATCGATGGCGATCTGGTCTAGCTTGACGCGCGCCGCCTGGGCGATGCCATTGGCGGTCGACACCGGCACATTGAAATCGAGACTGCTGGGGCGAAGCCCGATGTCCGCGGCATCTTCATAGCTCAGCGCCACGGCGGTGGCCCCGGTATCGACCAGCACGGTGATCGTCGAACCATTGATATCGGCCGGGGTGATGAAGTGACCGCCTTCCGAGGCTTTGAGTTCGGTGACGCCTGCTGAGGCGAATGGCACCGGGGCCGTTACGGCGAGTATGAAACCAAGCAGGATGCGGCGCATTTTTTGACCACCCGATACAATTGCAGAATCCAAGGTACCATCAGCGGCTTCAAGGCGGCGTGACGGGGCGGCACGATTTGCAATCACGGTAAAGAAATGGTTGCGGCATAGACGGCCAGCATGGCGGTTTCGGCCAGCACCTGGCCCGCCCCGCAAACGTCCCCCGTCTGCCCACCGATCTTGCGCATGGCGAGCGCCCGCAGCAGCGCCAGCACCAGGCCCGCCGCCACGAGTGCCAGGACGCCGGCCTCCGGCGAGAGCAGCAGTACGCCCGCAGCAGCTGCTGCCGCACCGCCGATGGCCAAGGCCGCGAGTGTGGTGTTGCGGCCGGGCTGGCCTGCCAGTGCCGAAAGCCCCGTGCTGCGGGCGGGCCTCGTCGCCCACATGAGATCGACCATCATGCTCCGCGAAAAGGCGGCGGCACCGGCCATCAGCGCCACAACGGCATGCGGCGGCAGATCGAGCAGGGCGGTGAACAGCGAAGCGCGGGCGAGGAGCACGAGACATAGCGTCAGCGTGCCATAGGTGCCGATGCGGCTGTCCTTCATGATCTCGAGGCGCTGCTCGCGGCTGTGGCCGCCGCCAAAGCCATCGGCGACGTCGGCCAGCCCGTCCTCGTGAAAGGCACCGGTCAAGGCCGCACCCACTGCCAGCGCGAAGACGCCGCAGAACAGATCCGGCAGACCGGCGAGATTGGCGGCGATGAGGGCGAGCGCCATGATGCTGCCGATGACAGCGCCCACCACCGGAAACATCGCCATGGCTTCGCGGAGTGGCGGCGGATCAATGGTGCGCACAAACGGCACGGGCAGGCGGGTCAAAAACCGCAAGGCGACGAGGAACGACGCAAACGGCCGGAACCGTCCCCGGAATTCGCTATGAGGCTCAAACCCGTCGTTCATGTTGCGCGTCGGCCCCGAATCTTGTGTTGAGTGGCAGCGAAACTAGGAGCCTTCGATCAAAATGACAAATGTGCCGACCGGAATGCCCTTTGACGACATCCGCAATCTGGTCCGCGACATGGCCGGACCTGATGCCGATGCCGTGGCCGCCTGCCGGGCGCGCGAAGGCCAGTTGACGAAGCCGCCCGGCGCCCTTGGCCGCCTCGAGACGATTTCCGAATGGCTCTGCGCCTGGCAGGGGCATCATCCGCCCAAGACCGAACGCGTGGTGGTGGCGGTGTTCGCGGGAAACCACGGCGTGGTGGCGCAAGGCGTTGCTGCCTATCCGCAAGCGGTGACGGCCCAGATGGTGGCGAACTTCCGCAATGATGGCGCGGCCGTGAACCAGATCTGCAAGAGCTTTGGCCTGGGCCTCAAGGTGTTTGAACTGGCGCTTGAGCGGCCGACTGGCGACATTACTGAGACCGCCGCCATGGCGGAGCCCGAATGCGCCGCCACCATGGCCTATGGCATGGAGGCAACCGATGGTGCCGACCTATTGTGCGTGGGCGAAATGGGAATCGGCAATACGACGATTGCCGCGGCCATTGCCCATGCTTTGCATGGCGGAGCGCCTGAGGATTGGGTGGGGCCGGGCACCGGCGTTGATGCCGAGGGCTTGAAGCGCAAGGCCGATGCGGTGCGCCGCGCCATCGCTCTGCACAAGAGTCATCTGCATGATCCGCTCGAAGTGCTGCGCCGGGTCGGTGGGCGAGAGCTGGCGGCGATGGCTGGCGCCATTCTGGCGGCGCGGACCAGGCAGATCCCGGTGGTGATCGATGGCTATGTGGCAACCGCCGCCGCGGCGATCCTCCACGCCATGCGACCGGATGCGCTCGATCATTGCATCGCCGGGCATCAGTCCGCCGAACCGGCGCACGGGCGGCTGCTTGCAAAGTTGGGACTGAAACCGCTACTTGACTTGGGGATGCGGCTCGGCGAGGCGTCGGGCGCGGCGATGGCCGCAGGTCTGATCAAGACTGCCGCTGATCTGCACAACGGCATGGCAACCTTTGCGTCCGCAGGTGTCAGCACCAAGGAAGTTTAGTATCGGCCGTCTGCAGTGCGGCCTGACCTCTCCGCTCATCGCAGACGTCACGAGTGGCTAGGCCGTGCGCCGTACCAGTTCGACCATATAGGCCGTCGACCAGCCGAAGGAGAGAAAGCCATTGGCGGCCGTCAGGCCGGACAGCAGCCGCCAATCGGGGCCGAGCGTGATGTCGCCAAAACCCACCGTGGTAAAGGAGATGAGCGAGAAATAGAGCGCCGGTTCCAACTGGTTGAAGGCGCCGACGGCATAAAACACGATGGCCCAGATCCAGACGTTGATGGTGTGGATAAGCAGAATATAGAGTACGCCGATGATGATAGCGCCAGTGTTGGCGAAGCGGTGAAGTGCGCGGCGGCAGACCGTCACCA
>JANLTS010000017.1:0-1728 GCA_031363045.1 Hyphomicrobiales bacterium | reverse complement strand
CTTCAAGGTGCCGCTGATGGGCATGATCAACACCTTCCACGAGAAGGTCTATGTGGCGCGCGGCCACGGTTTCATCGCCGAGTTCTATGCCGATCTCGATTACCGGGACGATGGTTCGCTGATCATTACCCGCGAGCATGAGGCCAAGGACCCGGCCAACGCCGCAGCACTTTGCCTGCGCGCCATCCGCGAAGGCAAGGTCAAGGGCGTGGGCGGCAGGGACGTCGCGGTGCGCGCCGATGCGATTTGCGTTCACTCCGACACGCCCAATGCGGTGGCCATCGCGCAAGCGGTGCGCGCCGCCGTCAAACCCTATCTCGACGCCGCATGAATTCTTGATGAGGACATTATGGCCCAACTGCTCTCACCGCTGCCCGGCACCTTTTACCGGAAGCCAGCACCCGACAAACCGGACTACAAGAACGACGGCGATACGGTTGCGGCGGGCGACGTCGTCGGGTTGATCGAGGTGATGAAGTCGTTCAACGAGGTGAAGGCGGACGCGGCGGGCAGGATCAGCTTCATCGCCGAAAACGAGGATCCGGTGATGGCCGGCCAGGCATTGGCCGAGATTTCCTAGTGCACGCGGCGATGAGTTTGCACCCCCTGTTCCGTCATGCCAGCGTAAGCCGGCATCCCGTTCCGGCGCGGCAAAGCGGGATGCCAGCCTGCGCTGGCATGACGGGCCTAAGGGGACATGAGCGGGCGTTGAAGGTCATCTACCCATGACCATCAAGAAACTCCTCGTCGCCAACCGCGGCGAGATCGCCGTGCGCATCATCCGCGCCGCGCAGGAATTAGGAATAAAAACCGTGCAAGTCCACAGCGCCGCCGACACCGAATCGCTCGCGGTGAGGATGGCGGACGAAGCCGTCAACATCGGCCCTCCCCATGCGGCGAAATCCTACCTCAACATTCAGAACATTCTCGATGCCGCCAAGGCCACAGGTGCCGATGCCGTTCATCCGGGCTATGGCTTCCTCGCCGAAAATGCCGACTTCGCCGACGCCGTCGAAGCCGCGGGTCTGATCTTCGCCGGCCCCAAGGGCGATGCGATCCGCGTGATGGGCGACAAGGTCGCGGCACGTGTTGCGGCCGAAGCAGCGGGCGTTCCGGTGGTGCCAGGTTCCGCTGGCCGCATCGCCGATCCCGAGCAAGCCAGGCTCATCGCCGCGGGCCTCGGCTTTCCGGTGATGATCAAGGCGGCGGCGGGTGGCGGCGGCCGCGGCATCCGCATTGCCCATGACATGCGTGAGTTCGAAGCGCTGATGCCACAGGCCTCAACCGAGGCCAAGGCGGCCTTCGGCGATGGCGGCCTCTATATCGAGAAGGTGATCGAACGCGCCCGTCATATCGAGGTTCAGATTCTTGGTGACGGAAGCCACGCAATTCATTGTTTTGAGAGGGAATGTTCGCTTCAACGGAGACGCCAGAAAGTCTGGGAGGAAGCCCCCTCGCCAATACTGCCGGAAGCCGTGCGCGAAAAGCTCTGCGCCTCCGCCGTGGCCTTGGCCGAAGCGGTCAACTATCGCGGCGCCGGCACACTTGAATTTCTTTATGACGACCTGACGCATCACTTCTATTTCATCGAGATGAACACACGCATCCAGGTCGAGCATCCGGTGACCGAGATGATCACCGGCCTCGATCTGGTGCGCGAGATGATCTTGATCGCCGGTGGTGCGCCGTTGCGTTACACACAAGAGCAAATCCGCATGACGGGTCACG
>JANLTS010000685.1:0-8906 GCA_031363045.1 Hyphomicrobiales bacterium | reverse complement strand
ACGGCATATTTGCCCGGGGTCTTGGCGGTCATGGATAGGTCCTCAGCGGGCGGTCAATTTTTCATTCTCTCCATGGCAGGCCTTGAGCCTGCCACCCAGACTTTCAGCATACGAGCGAATTGAAAGTCTGGGTGGCCGGGTCAAGCCCGGCCATGGAGAGTGTGGAGAGAAAACCGCGCAGTCACTAATGATGCGAGCGGTCGCGCGGCAGGTAGCTCTTGCGGCGCGAATCGAAGCGCTCGAAATAATCGCGCACCTGCGGATGGCGCACCGGTTCGCCGCTATCGTCGATCAGCAGGTTCTGTTCCGAGACATAGGCGACATATTCGGTCTCATCGTTCTCGGCCAGCAGGTGATAGAACGGCTGTTCCTTGCGCGGCCGGATTTCCTCAGGGATGGCGTTCCACCATTCCTCGGTGTTGTTGAACACCGGATCGACGTCAAAGATCACGCCACGGAACGAAAACAGCCGGTGGCGGACCACCTGGCCGATTCCAAATTTGGCTGTATTGGCGGTTCCCATAACTA
Organism: Hyphomicrobiales bacterium; assembly: GCA_031363045.1. Classification (GTDB taxonomy): domain Bacteria; phylum Pseudomonadota; class Alphaproteobacteria; order Rhizobiales; family Aestuariivirgaceae; genus Aestuariivirga. Next base: position 8,378 of record JANLTS010000685.1, on the reverse strand, counting down.
TTGATTGCCAAGCCTTGGCGCCAAAGGCAAGAGGCTCAGCCATTCACATGGATTGATCCGCCCCAGATGTCCGAAATCCTCAATCTCGCCCTGCCGTTTTTCGGCCTCATTCTGTTGGGGGTGATCGCCACCAGGCGCTGGGAGGCGGGTGAGCAGGGGCTTGCATGGCTCAACATCTTTCTCGTCTATTTCGCATTGCCGTCGCTGATTTTCCTGGTGGTGTCGAAAGCCCCCTTCCAGCAATTGCTCAACTGGCCGTTCATCACCGCAACAAGTTCGGTCACGGTCATCGCCTTTCTGAGCGTCGTCATGGCGTCGCGCTGGCTGTTTGCCACGCCGTTGAAGACGGCAACGCTGCAAGGCACATCGGGAAGCTATGGCAATGTCGGCTACATGGGCCTGCCGCTGGCCGTCGCCTTCTTCGGGCCCGAAGCCGCAGTCCCGGCGGCGCTTGTTTTCTGTTTCGACTGCGCCGGGCAATTCATCATGACGGCCTTCCTCGCCACGCTGGCGCATGAGCGCAACGAGGAGGCGCATTGGGGCCAGGTGGCGGCGCGTATCGCCCGCCAAGTGTTCACACATCCCTTCATCATCGCCACCGGTCTCGGCATCATCGCGTCCGCTCTCGCCTTTCAGCCGCCGGGCGCACTCGGCACCATTCTCGACATGCTCATGAAGGCCGCCGGGCCAACCGCACTCTTTGCTTTGGGTGTGACGGTTGGCATGCGGAAGTTCGAAGGCGTAGGACCTGAACTGGCACTCGTCGCCGGCATGAAAGTCATCGTGCAGCCGTTGCTGGCGCTGCTGGTCGTTGGCTTCGTTCCGGGTCTGCCGCCCTTGTGGCTGCATGTGGCGGTGATGATGGCGGCACTGCCGACGGCGTCCAATGCTTTCATCCTCGCCAGCCAGTACAAGACCTATACCGGCGGCGCGTCGACGGCGGTGATTGTCACCACACTGGCCTCGGCTCTCACCATTCCACTGCTGGTCTATGCCATCAAGGCGGGCTTCATGCCCTGATCCTTCCGCATGATGCGGGGCAGGCCGGAAGTTGGCGCCAGGCCATATTGCATCACCGCGCGGCGGATCGGGCCGAACTGCGCCAGCACCTGCAAGCCTAAGGCACGGCCGCCTTCAAGCGCCAGATAACCTGAGAGCAGCGAACGGTTCATCAGGTCGATCACCTGTTGGCGCGGCTGCACATCGCGCCGCCGAAGCGCATCATAGTCTTCGATGATCGCTTTGGCGCCGGGGTCATCCTCGCCCTGCATGAGGTCGGCGGCCTGTGCCGCATCGCGGAGCGACAGGTTGAGCCCCTGTGCACCGATCGGCGGCACCACATGGCCAGCTTCGCCTACCAGAAGAATGCGGTGCTTGGCAAAGTCTCGCGCCACCAGCCCCTGCATCGGAAACAGCTTGCGCGCTCCGATGTTCGAGATGAGGCCCAACTCCCCATGCGTGCCGATCTGGATTTCCGCCGCCAATTCGGCGTCCGACAGCGCCAGGAGTTCAGCCGCCCGCGCCGGGCGCTCCATCCACACGAGGCTTGAACGCTTGCCGGGCATCGGCACGGTGGTGAAGGGACCGGCAGACTTGTGATACTCGGTCGAGATGCCATCATGCGGGCCGCTGTGATCGAAACTGGTGGCCAGCGCTGATTGGTCATAGGACCATTTGTTGGTGCCGATCCCCGCCGCCTCGCGCAACACCGAGCCACGGCCATCGGCGGCAATCGCCACCCGGGCGGTGATGCGCTGGCCATCGCTGGTGGTGACGCTGACATGATCGGAATACGTCGCGGCTGATGCAGCGTCGGAGCCAATGTGTACGACGCCAAGTTCCTGCGCCCTGGCGAACAAGGCCGGAATCAACAGCCCCAAAGGGAAATTCCAGCCGAAGACCTCTTCGCCCAGTTCGGTGGGGTCAAAGGTGAGGGTAGGGGCCGTGAACATCGAACCGGTGTCATCCACCATCCGCAATTTCCGCAGTGGCTGGGTGGCGGCCTTCAGCTCACCGGGCCAGATGCCGAGATGCAGCAGCAAGCGGATCGACGGTTGCATCAAAGCGACAGTGCGCGGGTCACTGGCATCACCCTGTTGGCGCGCCACCAGCGCCACGCGCCGGCCGTCGAGCGCCAGCAGGCAGGCTGCGGCCAATCCAGCGGGGCCGGCCCCGGCGACAATCACATCATGGTCAATCATGGCGCGAACTTGGACGCGGGGGCTAAGCCTTTCAAGCCCCGATCTTGCCGCAGCTATTTCGCCTGCAGCGCCGTCTTCACCATGCTGTCACGCTTCGCAAAGGCCTCGTGGAAGGCGGCGAGTTTCGGGCGCCCGTTGCGCCAGTTGAGTTCGCCCAAACGGAAATCGATGTAGCCAAGAGTCACGGCAGCGGCAATCGACCCTGCATTCACCTCCGCCAGTGCAGCACTCCAGTTGCTTTCGAGATCGTCACAGGCGGCATTAATGCGCGCCACCGAGCGCTCCATCCAGTCCTGCCATTGCAAGCCCTTGGGCCTGACACCGATTTCATAGCGGTAGGCGACGGCCGAATCCGCCAGCCCCTGGCCCAGCGCCAGAAGTGTGAGCACCCGGAAGCGCTTGACGCCATCATCGGGAATGAGCGTCGAATTCCCCGCCACATGACAGAGATATTCGATGATGACGCGGCTGTCATAAACACCATGGCCATGATCGGTTTCGAGCACCGGTATCTTGCCGATGGGAGAAAGCGCCGCCAACCGCGGATTGACCTCCGTCAGCTTCACCGCCTCGACAATATGCTGCACCTTGTCCGCCAGCCCCACCTCATGCGCGGTGACCATCGTCATGCGGACAAAGGGGGAGATCAGGTCGCCATAGATTTTCATGCTCGATATCCTTGTGCGAAGGTGAGATGCCACCACGTTAGGCGATGTCGAAGGCCGATCCAAGCCCGTGACAGTGCCGCAAAGTAAATACGGGTTGTGCGCACGGCCTCGGCATGTGTTTGGATATTGCGTCCCGGATTAAATCGGCCTCAAATCAGCAGATCACCGCGATTCCCGATGAATGAGCCACGCGGTTGCGGAAGGCATCCGATGCCGAGAATCCACAGCGCCCGGAATTTTATGTGCTGGCTTTTGGTCCTCTGGTTCGTCATGGGCCTGAAGCCGCAAGTGGCAGCAGCCGCCATCCGCATCGAACAGGCTTTGATCGATGGTGGCGATCTCGACGTGACAGGCAGTGCCGACCCGGGGAGCGTAGTCATTCTAGACGGCCACTTTGAATTCACCGCGGATGGCTCGGGCCGTTTTGCCTTCAAGCTCGTCTATCGTCCGGACACTTGCATTGTCGAGTTGACCTCGCCGACCCAGGATGCCGTGCGTGCGGTCATTGCTCATTGCGGCCCCAGCGGCGTCATTCCAACCGGGCCATGGAGCAACACCAGGATCTATCAAACCGACGAACTGGTGACTTATGACGGTTCAACCTGGCGGGCGTTGCGCAGCGTGCCGGAGAACCGGGTTCCCGGCTCCTCCGCCAGCGCTGCGTTCTGGGAGCGGTTCGCGGCGCGCGGTGCTCAGGGCCCGCGTGGGACAAAAGGCGATACCGGCGGTCAGGGCCCCAGGGGCGAGGCCGGTGCGAAGGGTGATCCAGGGCGCGATTCGTCGGGAGCACTGGCGCGGTTTCAGGCCCACATCCTTCCCGGCTCTCCTCTTGTACCAGGCCCCGGCAATGCCCCGGCGATGTATGCGGCCTGCATGTCGCTCACCGGATGGGGTTTCTTGCCGTGCCGCACCACACAGGTGGATGCCGAGGGCCAGGACAGCACATCCAATGGAATCGGAACGGAACCGCCGGACATCTATTTCGGGCCAACTCCTCCCAATGGCTTGACGGTCACCAATCTTCAGGTTTTGTGGGAAGCAGCTGACAGCAATCCGATGATGTATTCCGCCGAAGGCCTGGTATTCGAAATCGTCAGAACCGATGATCTTTCGGTTCTGTTGTCATGCACGACGATTATCACCGCGCCTGACAGCCCCGTCGGCGTCCATGGCTGCCGGAACACCGCCTCAGCCACCGTGCCCGGAGGCACCTTCCTGGCGATCAGAGTGAAATATCCGCTGTGGTACGACCGCAACGTGCAGATCGACTTTCACGCCCGGGCGAGCTTTCAGTATTTCTAATACTTCCTGAGCAGCCCGATCAGCCGTCCCTGCACCCGCACCCGGTCAGGCCCGTAGATTTGCGTCTTGTACAGCGGGTTGGCGGCTTCGAGCGCCACCGAGTCGCCCTTGCGGCGCAGGCGCTTGAGCGTTGCTTCCTCGTCATCCACCAGCGCTACAATGATGTCGCCGTTATGCGCGGTGTCGCCCTTGCGGATCAGCACCGTATCGCCCTCGAAGATCCCGGCCTCGATCATCGAGTCGCCTTTGACCTCGAGCGCGTAATGTTCGCCGCTGCCCAGCATTTCCGGCGGCACGGTAATGTTGGCGGTATGATCCTGGATCGCTGAAATCGGCACACCGGCCGCAATCCGCCCCATCATTGGCACCAGGGCACCGCGCGGCGCCCCGTCGTTCGAGGCGGCCATCGGCTTCACCCGGCCCAAGTTGCCCTGGATGACACTGGGCGAGAACCCGCCGGATTTCTTCGGCGCCAGGCTGGGTGAATGGCTTTCTGGCAGTTTGACCACCTCAAGGGCCCGCGCCCGGTTCGGCATGCGCTTCAGAAAGCCGCGCTCCTCCAGTGCGACGATCAGCCGGTGCACGCCGGACTTGGACTGCAGGTTGAGCGCGTCCTTCATCTCCTCGAATGATGGCGGAACGCCTTCCTCTTTCAGCCGCTCGTTGATGAACAGCAGGAGTTCAAGTTGCTTGCGTGTCAGCATGGCCAGAGTCTCACTTCGGTTGCTTTCCGGAAATCACCTCCGGAATCGGAACAAACCCAAAACAACGATATCCGTTGCTGTTTAGTTCTGCAAGTGTTTACTTTCTGTAACGATCAGAAATCCAGCCGCAAGATTTTCACGATGTCGCCGACCTTGGCGGGCGGTGCCAGCGGTGGCCGCATGATCAGTGCGTGCGATTGCGAGAATGTCCGCTGCATCGAGGAATCCTGGCGCGCGAAGGGGGTGACGGTCCGGCTGCCGTCTGGCGCCTCTTCGAGCGTCGCCCGCACATAATCCTGGCGGCCGTCGTTCTCCTTCATCGCGGCTCCAAGCTTGGCTTCAACGAGATCATCGCCCACCGGCAGCCCCAGCATCGCATCGAGCAGGGGTTTCAGGAACAGCCGCGCGCACACCAGTGCCGAGACCGGGTTGCCGGGCAGGCCCAGCACATGCTGGCCGCCGCGCCGCCCATACATGAAGGGCTTGCCCGGCCGCATGGCGATCTTCCAGAAGCCGATGCGCACGCCAACATTCTTCAGCGCCTCCTGCACATAGTCGTGGTCACCCACCGAGGCGCCTCCGGTGGTCAGCAGGATATCTGCCTTGGAGGCCCGTTCGATGGCCCGTTCCGTGGCTTTCAGCTTGTCTGGAACGATGCCGAAGTTCAGGGGCGCGCCGCCGAAGTGCCGCACCATGGCGGCCAGCGCATGGCTGTTGGACGAGACGATCTGATCGGGCCGCGGCGTCTGGCCGGGCAGCACCAACTCGTCACCCGTCGACAGGATCGCCACCACGGGCTTCCGTCGCACCTGAACAAGGGCGGCATTGGCCGCCGCTGCCAACCCCATGTCACGGGCGCTGAGCTTGGTCCCACGCGCCAGAAGCTCCTCGCCGCGCTGAAAATCCAACCCGGCGCGGCGCACATTTTGAGCGGCGCTCACGCCATTCTCGATCAACACGAACGGCTTGTCCTGAACCGTGACATTCTCCTGAATGACGACGGCATCGGCACCCTTTGGCAGCGGCGCGCCTGTGAATATCCGCACCGTCTCACCGGGCCGTACAACTCCGCGATAGCGCTGGCCCGCCGCCGAAACGCCGATCAGCTTGAGCGGCACAGGTGCCGCCACTGTATCCGCTGCAATGACGGCATAACCATCCATGGCGGACCCATCAAACGGCGGCTGATCGCGCCTGGCCTTCAAGGGCGCTGACAGCACCCGGTCAAGTGCCTTGTCAAGCGCCACGGCTTCGCCTGCCAGCGGCTTGACGTGCCTGACGATCCGCGCCCGTGCTTCTTCGACCGGCAATAATCCCGCATTTTTTTGCATCTCGGACTCACTCCGCCGTGAAATGCCCCGACTTGCCGCCGGATTTCTCGACCAGCCTGAGATCGGTGATTGTCATGCCCCGGTCAACTGCCTTGCACATGTCATAGAGCGTCAGGCAGGCGACCGAACACGCGGTCAAGGCTTCCATCTCGACACCTGTCTTGCCCTCGACTTTCACCGTGGCCGCAACCTCGATGCTGGACGTCGCCGTATCGGGCGTGAACTCCACCGCCACCTTGGTGATCAGCAGCGGATGGCAGAGCGGGATCAACTCATGGGTTTTCTTCGCCGCCATGATGCCGGCGATGCGCGCCGTGGCGATGACGTCGCCCTTCTTCGCCTTGCCCTCGAGAATGAGCGCCAGGGTTTCGGGCAGCATCACAACGCGCGCCTTGGCCGTGGCGCTGCGGCTGGTCGCGTCCTTCGCCGAGACATCCACCATGTGGGCGTTGCCCGCTGAATCGAGATGCGTGAGCTTGCTCATTGTTTGCTCATGGCTTGGTCAATATGGTTCGGGTCGCCGCGGCCACATCGGCCTGCCGCATCAGGCTCTCGCCGATCAGGAAGGCATTGACGCCGCATCGTGCCAGCCGCGCCAGATCGGCGGCGACGAACAATCCGCTTTCGCCCACCACCATGCGGTCTTTCGGAACCATCGGCGCCAGCCGCTCGGTGGTTTCGAGCGATGTGGTGAAGGTGTGAAGATCGCGGTTGTTGATGCCGATCATCCGTGAACGGAGCTTCAGCGCGCGCTCCAGTTCGGCTTCATTGTGAACTTCGACCAGCACATCGAGCCCCAAGTCAAGGGCCGCCGCTTCAAGTTCGGCGGCGAGCCCATCATCGATCATCGCCATGATGAGCAGGGTGCAATCGCCGCCCCAGGCGCGGGCTTCCAGCACCTGCCAGGTGTCGAGCATGAAATCCTTGCGCAGCGCCGGAAGCGCGCAGGCGCTGCGCGCTGCGGTGAGGAATTCCGGCGCCCCCTGGAATGATGGCGTATCGGTCAACACCGACAGGCAGGCCGCACCTCCAGTCTCATAGGCCTTGGCCAGAGACACCGGATCGAAATCGGCACGGATGAGACCCTTGGAAGGACTTGCCTTCTTGATCTCGGCAATGAGGCCCCATTGACGCGCCGCCGCCTTGGCATCAAGTGCCGCCGCAAAGCCACGCACTTTGGGCGCCGCCTTTGCCATAGCCTCAAGCTCGGAGCGGGGCAGGGCCATCTTCGTCGCCGCCACTTCGGCGCGCTTATACTCCGCGATCCTGTCGAGAATGGTGGCCATCAGCTGTTCGACACCTTCACCAGCGTGGCAAGTGCGGCTTCCGCTGCCCCGCTGTCGATCGCCTGTTGTGCCAACACAACGCCGCGCCGCAGATCGGCTGCCGTGCCCGCCACTGTCAGCGCCGCGCCCGCCGTCATTACCGCCGCATCACGGAAGGCTGATGGCTTTCCAGCCAGCACATGGCGCAGCGCGTCGGCATTCTGCGCCGCGTCTCCGCCTTTCAGATCGGCAACGTCCGTGCGTGTCAATCCCGCCGCTTCCGGCGTCACCTCGAAACTGCGAATCTCGCCGTCTTTCAGTTCGGTAATCCAACTCGTTCCGCTCGGCACGATCTCGTCGAAGCCGCCGTCGCCATGGCAAATCCAGCAGGCCTCGCAGCCGAGGTTCTTCAAAACCTGTGCCAGCGGCTCAACCCACGCCTTGGAAAACACGCCCGTTATCTGCCGCTTGACGCCGGCCGGATTGGACAGGGGGCCAAGCAGGTTGAAGATCGTCCGTGTACCGAGTTCCACCCGGCTCGGGCCCACATGCTTCATCGAGGAGTGATGTGCCGGCGCAAACATGAAGCCGAGGCCCGCTTCGGCGATACACTGCGAGATCAACTCCGGTGCGATATCGATCTTGACGCCGAGCGCCAGCAGAACATCCGCCGCGCCGGACTTGGAAGACAGCGCCCGGTTGCCATGCTTCGCAATCTTGAGGCCTGCACCCGCTGCCACGAAGGCGGCACAGGTCGAGATGTTGTACGAGCCCGAGGCATCGCCACCTGTGCCAACAATATCGATGGCACCCTCTGGCGCCTCGACCCGCAGCATCTTCTCGCGCATGATTTCAACGGCCCCGGTGATCTCGTCCACCGTCTCGCCGCGCACCCGGAGCGCCATCA
>JANLTS010000665.1:0-3856 GCA_031363045.1 Hyphomicrobiales bacterium | reverse complement strand
CCGAACTTGGGCTGGAATTCGAACTCGAACTGGAACTGCTTTGATCGACCGTTTCACCCGTGTAGTACTTCTTAAGTGCCACCGTGCGGGCTCCTCCGAGCACCGGCGTCATCGAACGCGGCCGCTCGAAATCTTCCGGGTTTGCAACCATCGCGGCGATGTTATGTTGAATTGCACAGCCCTGATTGGGGTAGGCTTCATTGAACTGATTGCCGGAGAGATTATCCGACCAGTCGCCGCACTCCTTGGTCACCGCAACCTTGCGATGGAAGGCGAGCGTCACCATCGAGCTTGAGCCGCGATAGCTGCCGGTTGCTATCATATTGCGGGGAATTCCCTGCGCCACCAGTACCGCTACCGATTCCCCCGCCACTTTTCGTGCGTTTGAGCTGCCGGAGCTGTAACTCACGGATATGCGCGACGTTGCGTTGTTGCGGGCGTCCTGTGCGAAATTGATTACCCGGTTCAGATGCTCGGCCTGGAGTGTGCCGCTGCGGGCGCTGACATTCATTTTCACTGGAGCTTCGGCCACGGTGATCGGATAGCGCTCTTCGGCAGTCGTCGCGACGTAGCTATCTTCGATCTCGGCCCCGTCCATCGCGCATCCGGCCAGCAAAAGACTAGACAGGAACACAAGAACCGTACTGTTCGAGCGCATGGCAGTGGGTGACGTCTTCAGGAATTTCATGATGATCTCCACTCACTACTCGATGATGTAACCGACTTTGCCGTGGTAGACCCCATTGGGATGCTTGCCAGGCGTGCCGTAGACCTTGTTGAGACGGCCAAACAGGATCGCCTGGCGGTCGGTGGCGGCATTGAAGCCGTCGGTTGGTGTGGCGAGCGCCTTTTCGTGCGTCGGATTGACGATGTAGGGCGTCACGATGACAACCATTTCACTCTGGTTTTTCTGATAGGCCCGGCTGCTGAACAAGCTGCCAAGAACCGGCAGTTTCCGCAGGCCTGGCGTTCCAGTCAAATCCTGAGCGGTGACATCCTTGATAAGTCCGGCCAGCATCATTGATCCGCCGCTCGGAATTTCGACGGATGTTTGCGCATTGCGCGTGTCGATGGCCGGAATGCCACCATTCGAGATTTGCGACAGTTCGGAGACTTCCGTCCGGATGCTCAAACTGATGCGGCCTTCACTGAGGACAGTTGGGGTGAAATCGAGCGAAACACCATAGGGCCGGAATTGAACGGTGCAGACCCGGCCATTGTTTGTCGGTTCGCAAACCGTGAACGGAAATTCGCCGCCGGCATGGAACCTGGCCGGGGCACCTGAGATTGCGGTGAGCGTCGGCTCTGCCAGTGTGGTCGCAAGTCCTTCTTGTTCAAGCGCACGAAGCTCTACATCGGCCGAGAAGCCATTGTTGGCAAAGCTTCCGCCACCAATCCCGTTGAAGGTCTGACTGTTTGGAACGGGAACCGAGGAAAACCCGAAATCAAAATTTCCGATGGTAAAGTTCGTCGACAGATTGACGCCGAGTTGCTTCATCACGGTGCGCTTGAGCTCGACCACCCGCACCTTCAGCATGACCTGGTCACCTTCGGCGATGGTCATGGCGTTGACGACCTGGCAATCGCACTGCAGCTGGTTGATCGACCGCGTCACCAGATCTTCGGCCAGTTTCGATTCCTGGGCGTTGGCCGCTGTTCCCTTCAACACGATGCTCTTGCCCGTGCTGTCGACTTGAATGGCATTACCCGGAACGGTCCGGTCGATCAGCTTCTTGATAGCCTTCGAGTCGACGGACGATTCCAAGTCGAGGTTGAGGATTTCGTTGCCGTCGGAATCGAAGAAGAACACATTGGTTTGCCCTGGCTGGCGGGCGAAGAAATAGGCAGTGTTGCGATTGCGCAATACGACATCAACGACGCTCGGGTCGCCGACGATGACGTCTTTGGCAGCGGCCGGCAGCTTGATGACCGCGCTCTTACCGATTCCGATCCGCAAGAAATTGCCGTCGCCCGCCGGCTGGACCACGTCGAGATCGCTGGCCTGGGCGTTGTTTGTCATGGCCGCCGGCAGAACCGTCAAGGCAAGAGCCGCCGTGACTGTCATGGCGGACGCCGAAGCGCTGAAGAGGCGCTTGAGCGGCGGCAGTGTGCTGGAGTTTGAAAGGAACATGTTGTGATGCCTCAGCGGCTGGTGATGACGGTTTCGATGCCGTAGCGGACAAGCACACGCTCGCCGCCACCCGACTTCTTCTTGTTGCTGAACTTGTCGGAAAGTATAGGAAGGGTATCCTGGAGGCCGCGGTCGCCGCCTTCGGCGATGGAGCGCAGTGCCAGCGAGATTTCGCCCGCCGACTCAACCCTGGTGACAACTTCCGACTGGATCGGATCAAGCTCCAGCACCGCGGTCTTGCCTTCGGTTACCGTGACCTTGTCTTCGGCGGGCTCCTGGCGGAACGTCTGGTTGATCGCCAGAACGCGGACATTGGTCAACACTGTATCGCTGGTGACCGTCTTACCCGCGCCCCCGGGGCTGTCGATCTTGCGGGTCAAAATGACATCGACGCGGTCATTCGGCAAGATGAAACCGCTCACCGCCGATCGCTCCGAGATGGCGACCGAAATGGCCCTCATGCCTTGCGGAAGGATGGCGCTCATGAAACCGCCTTCACCAGGCATAACGAGTTTGCGTTCGACGATGGGCTCACCCGAAAAAATCGGCAGGCGGGCGCGGGCCAGCTTCATTTTATCGAGCGCTTCGGGATTGGAGTCCTTGGTGATCATCGCTTCGCCGACATTGTTCTGCGGCCAGTCACGCCAGTTGATTGTGCTGTCGCCCAGCCGCTCACCAAGGGCGAGGTCGCGTGCGGCAACCAGGACCTGAACCATTGGGACCTTATTGACTTCGACGACTTCCGTTGTTGGCTTCCTGCCAATCAGGCCCTTGGCCAGAACACCGGCCAGCGCGGCGGAACCAACGGCCAGACCGAGAATGAGAATACGTGTCTTGTTCATAGTTCAACCCTTGTCCTGGACGCAAACTTTGTTCCGCTCCGGCTACTTTCGGATGCAATGGTCAAATTTGCGTTAACTCTGTTCACAAATCACGCCTGCACGGCGGGCATCCACCAGCTTTGCGGAAAAGCCAGAAGAGCCCCAATTGCAAACGCGTAGCCGTAGGGCACATTGGGTTTGACCGATCCAAGATGCCGGAAGATCGACCCCGCGCGGATTTCTGACGACACATTGATGACCGACCAGATTCCAACGCACAGTGCCAGAACGCCGCCCGCAAACGCCGTCATCACCAGAAAGGGCATGAGATCGGCCCACCCGAGCCACAGACCTGCCGCGGCCAGCAACTTCGAATCGCCGCCGCCGAACAGCCCAAGTGCAAAGAGCGCAAAGCCCAAGATGAAGAGACCGGCGCCAACGAGAACATGCAGGCCAATCATCGTCCACGGCATGCCAGTCAACATCGCCATCGGGAAGAAAATCAGGGCAATCAGCAGGGTCAGCCAGTTGGGAATGCGCATCGACAGCGCATCGCCAGTACCGGCAATGATCATCAGAAGAGGAAAGACTGTGACAGAAAGAAACGATGCCATTTTGCCCACGGAGAGTAACTTGTTCGGGCCAGCGTCCCATGCGGTCCTTTAAGGCCGGGTTAACCGTGGTGCCGTCACAGGCAATAAAAAAAATCCACCGGCCGCGGGGCCGGTGGATTTAGATCGCTAGTCTCGACGCCAAGCCCGCAGGCCGTGCGTCTGTAAAGCTTACGTGCCAGTCGAAATGTGGCCGGCGAGCGAGGAGAACTTGCCGGTGACGGCAGTCGCCAGGATCGGCATGGCAGTGACGAGAGCGAGGCCCATGGCAGCGGCGATGAGGCCGTACTCAA
>JANLTS010000656.1:0-5809 GCA_031363045.1 Hyphomicrobiales bacterium | reverse complement strand
GAGCGTCATCACCTTGAGATAATTGGACAGCCGGCGCCCCGCCTTCACCGGATCAAGGCGCGCGGCAAGCTCCGGGTCCTGGGTTGTGATGCCGGCGGGATCGCGGCCTTCATGCCAATCGTCGTAGGCGCCGGCCGTGGTGCCGAGTTTCCGGTATTCGTCCTCCAGGCGTGGATCGTTGTCGCCAAGGGCCACCAGTGCCGCGGTGCCGATCGATACCGCGTCGGCGCCGAGCGCCAAAGCCTTAGCCACGTCGGCACCGCTGCGGATGCCGCCGGAGATGATGAGCTGCACCTTGCGATGCATGCCCAGATCCTGCAACGCCTTTACCGCCGGCCGGAGACAGGCGAGCGTCGGAATGCCGACATGCTCGATGAACACTTCCTGGGTTGCCGCGGTTCCGCCTTGCATGCCGTCGAGCACCACGACATCGGCACCGGCTTTTACCGCTAGGGCCACATCATAATAGGGCCTGGTCCCGCCGACCTTCACATAGATCGGTTTTTCCCATGAGGTGATTTCACGCAGTTCATGAATTTTGATTTCGAGATCGTCAGGCCCGGTCCAGTCGGGATGGCGGCAGGCCGAACGCTGGTCGATGCCCTTGGGCAGGCAACGCATCTGCGCCACGCGGTCGGAAATTTTCTGGCCCAGCAACATGCCGCCGCCGCCGGGCTTGGCACCCTGGCCGATGACGATTTCAATGGCATCGGCCTTGCGCAAATCATCGGGGTTCATGCCATAGCGCGAGGGGAGATACTGATAAACCAACTGCGTCGACTGGCCACGCTCTTCCGGCGTCATGCCGCCGTCACCCGTCGTCGTCGAGGTGCCAGCCATGGTGGCGCCACGGCCGAGCGCCTCCTTGGCCTGGGCCGAGAGCGAACCGAAACTCATGCCGGCGATGGTGATCGGGATTTTCAGGGTAATGGGTTTCTTGGCATAGCGCGTGCCGAGTACCACATCGGTACCGCACTTTTCGCGGTAGCCTTCCAGCGGATACCGCGAGATCGAAGCCCCGAGGAACAGAAGGTCGTCGAAATGCGGAACCTTGCGCTTGGTGCCGGCACCGCGAATATCATAGATGCCGGTCGTTGCCGCCCGGCGGATTTCGGCCATCGTGTAATCGTCGAAGGTGGCCGACTTGCGCGGCGGCGTGCGGGGAGTGTTGGCGTCCATTTCAATCCTCTTGATATCCAACCTCTCCCGCCAAGCGGGAGAGGACGCCTGGCGCGAAGCGGCAGGCAGGTGAGGGGGAGTCTTCAAGTTGCATGTTGACTCCCCCTCATCTGTCGCCGCGCTACGGCGGCTGTCTTCTCCCGCTTCGCGGGAGAAAGTGTTCTAATAAGCATCCGCATGATCCACATTGAAATTATAAAGCTTGCGGGCCGATCCATAGCGCCGGAAGGATTGTGGCTTGTGCTTCAGCTTGGCGCGTTCGAGGAGCTTGGCCAGATCGTCGAGATGCTCGGACCGCATTTCCTTCTCGATGCAGTCGGAGCCGAGATTATCGGCCTTGCCCCGCACATAGAGCCGCGCTTCGTAAATTGAATCACCCAGTGCTTCACCAGCATCACCGCACACCACGAGGTTTCCGGCCTGCGCCATGAACGCCGACATGTGCCCAACTTTGCCGCCGACCACGATATCGACACCCTTCATCGAAATGCCGCAGCGCGACGAGGCATCACCCTCGATGACGATCAACCCGCCATTGGCCGTGGCGCCTGCCGATTCAGAGGCATTGCCCTTCACCCAGACCACACCCGACATCATGTTCTCGGCCAAGCCAACACCGGCATGGCCATGGATGGTGATCTCGGCGAACTTGTTCATGCCGCCGCAATAGAATCCGACATGGCCTTTGATATCGACCTGCAATGGTGCATCGAGCCCGCAGGCAATCGCATGCTGGCCCATCGGATTGCGGATGACCCAATGGCGTTCGTTGGTATCCTTCGGCAATTTGTAGAGTGTCTGGTTGATGGCCGTGATGCCCATCGCCTTCAGGTCAAGCTCGTTCATGCGTGTCCGCCCCAGGTGTAGATGGTTGTCGGTTCCGGTTCCCAGATCCTGGCATCGTCCGCACCCGGAAGATGGGCGATGGCGCGATACTCGGTGGCCATCGCCACCCAGTCATCGGTCTCGGCCATCACCGCATGCTTGCAGGCGATGGGATCGCGCACCACGGCAAAGCCGTCTGCCGTGCCGACCAGGAATGTATAGAAGCCATCGAGGTCCTTGAGCCCGTCCTGCAGGGCTTCCTTTAAGGTTGCACCACCACGCAGTTTCCACGTCATGTAGGCGGCGGCGACTTCGGTGTCGTTCTCAGTCTGGAATTCCATGCCCTCGCGCTTGAGGTTTTCGCGCAGGCGATTGTGGTTCGACAGCGAGCCATTGTGCACGAGGCAAAGATCGGCACCCGTTGCGAAAGGATGCGAACCGGCGGTCGTCACAGCACTCTCGGTCGCCATGCGAGTGTGGCCAATGATGTGCGTGCCCTTGGCCTTCGACAAATCGAATTTCTGATAGACGTTCTCCGGCAACCCGGTTTCCTTGAAAATCTCGATGGTGTGGCCGGAACCTACCACGCGCACCGCCGGATGGTTCTTCTTCAGCCACTTCACCACGGCCTCTTCCTTCGCCGTGGTGACGAGAATGCAGTGATTACCAATCTGCTTGATCGTCGCATCGCATTTCAACGACTTCTCCAGCCCGGTGTCGATGGCCTTCCAGTTATAACCGGCATCGTCATGGGCGAGCGAGAACTTGGTCTGGTTCTTCTTCACCGGATTGCGATAGATGGCGACACCCGCCGAGTCAGGCCCGCGATTGGTCATCTCGATGATCATCGGCTTGAACATGGCACCCAGCTGCGATTGCAGCTTGGGGTTCTTGAGATAAAGTCCGACAATGCCGCACATGGGTCATCACCTCTTCTGGATTGATGACGGAGACCTTATCAGCCCTTTTCCCGGCTTTCAACTATCAGGAACTATTTTTTCACGAAAGGAATGGATCAGATAGTTGGATGCCTGCCTCCGCTGGCATGACGAGCAGGGGAAACAGGAACTGACCACGCCCTTTCTGTCAGCCCAAGCCACCCTCCTCAATTCGTCACCCCGGCGGAAGCTGGGGTCCCGCTTCGTTCCTACAAATTGCCTTTGGCGGGCGGCGGCTCACCGGATGCCAATGTCGGCCTATGAGGCCGGAGCTCAACCGCGGGTTTTCCGTCTCGCGTCAGAACAACGGTTTCGCCCAATTCGACCTTTGCTATCAGTTCCTCAAACTGAACCTCTGCATCCTCAAGGGTGATGTATGCCACCATGTTCACTCCTCCCTTCGATACGAAATCACCGACAGATAGCGGATCGGCAGCACCCACAGCTCCTCCGGCCCATGCGGTGCGCAAGCTTCTCAAATTCTACAAGAGAAGTCATGTGAAGCCTCAATGCCCAAACGTCACAAAGCTGCTGGCGTGTTGTCCTATGTAATCGCGAACGCAAGCCAATAATTCCTCTCGTTTGTCATAATAGGCTTGAGTAGCGGGATCGTTTTCGCCATCGGATTCGGGGAAATACCTTTCGACAAGAGAGGTGAAGTGTTGCCATGCCTCATTCTTGTTACCGGCTTTGATGCCGTTCGAAAAGCCAGTTTGTGCCGCCTGCCAATCGGCGATGAAAGAGGTCTGCGACAGGCGATCAAGTTCCTTGTCGAGGAGTTCTGCGGCGAGCTTGCAGCCCATTTTCGCCAGTGCCTCCTGCATTACTGGAACGTTCCCCGCCTGATTGAAGAACAATTGACCTATTCCACCATTTTGAATTTCGCCATCTGCGTTGCCGACCAAAACCAGAGACTGCTGATCATCGTTCAACAATGCGAAATCACTGCTTTCCGGGTCTCCCCAGTTCTGGTGATCATCAGCTTTTGGATTGTCGAAGAACAGGAACTGCCAGGGATCACCATCTGGATCAGCAAGAAATTCTTGAAATTGCCCAAGTGTAGTCTCTCGTCTCAGGTCCAAAAGCATTTGAGTTGCACCCGCACTTTGTAACACGCTACAAAAATATGCGCCCAGGGCGATGGCGGCGACAAGCCATTTCTTCCCAGACTTCACTCTTCCCTCCGATAGCTGATCACCGACAAATACCGGATCGGCAGTTCCCGCAGCTCCTCCGGTCCGTGCGGTGCGTCGGCGTCAAAGAACAGGGCGTCGCCGGGGTGCATGTCATAGGTTTTGTCGCCGTGGCGGTAGACGACATTTCCCTCCAGCATGTAGAGGAATTCCAGCCCGGCATGTTGGAAGGTTGGGAACACGTCTGACTTGTGCGTCAACGTAATGAGATAGGGCTCGACCATCACCGGCCCATGCGGGCTGTGGCCGAGCAACTGATACTGGTGGCCCGCCCTGGTGCCGCGCCGCTCGATGGTCAGGCCCTGGCCGGCCTTGACGAAGCTGGCGTCGCGGGTCTCCTCATAGCCCTTGAAGAAAGCCGTGACCGGCACCTGCAACGCCTTGCCCAGCGCCTGCAAAGATGCGAGCGAGGGAGAAGTTGCGCCATTCTCGATCTTGGACAGCATGCCGGCCGACATCTCCGCCCCCTTGGCGAGCTCGGCGATCGTCAGGCCGAGTTTCTCGCGGAAACCCTTGACCTCGCGTCCAATGGCTTGCTCCAGCAGCTTGCCTTGAACTTCGCCATGCCTATGCGGGTCCTGAAACGGCAACTCTGTCGACTTTTCGGTGATCTTGGGCGCTCGCTTGTTCAAAATCTTTCCTCCCAGGAAAACCATATCGCGGACTGAGACAGGGTCAAGCTGTCTCAATTCAATTTGCAGTAGGTTTTTTCCGATGAAAAGTGCATGCTTCGAGAATTCGTTTGTTTGAAAATAGGATCTGAGCTATTTAACGCCTCGAAGATCATTGCCAAAGGCACAATCCTATTATGGACACCGGCGCTAAATCCTTCCTGGCTGAAATCGACCGGTTTCTCGAAACCACCGGGCTGGAACCGACGTCGCTTGGTAAACAGGCGCTGGCCGACCCGTCCTTCGTCTTTGACCTGCGCAAGGGCCGTTCACCCTCGACCCGCACCATCGACAAGGTGCGCACCTGGATTCAGCAGCACAAGGCAGGCGCCCCCAAGGCTCCGGCCACTGCCCCCTCAACCCCAGCCTCAGGAGAGATGCAGGCAATGGCAAGCCCGAAGCACGAACTCACCCATCTGGAGCGCCTCGAAGCCGAGTCGATCCACATCATCCGCGAAGTTGCCGCCGAATGCGAAAAGCCGGTGATGCTCTATTCGATCGGCAAGGACTCGGCCGTCATGCTGCATCTGGCGCTGAAGGCCTTCTATCCCTCGAGGCCGCCCTTCCCGCTGATGCATGTCGACACCGGCTGGAAATTCCAGGCCATGTACAAGCTGCGCGACGAGACGGTGCAGAAGGACGGTTGGGAACTGATCTCCTACAAGAACCCCGAAGGTGTGGCCAAAAACGTTAATCCCTTTGACCATGGCTCGGCACTCCACACCCAGATCATGAAGACCGAGGGCCTGAAGCAGGCGCTCGACAAATATGGCTTCGATGCCGCCTTCGGTGGCGCCCGCCGCGACGAGGAAAAGTCGCGCGCCAAGGAGCGCATCTTCTCGTTCCGCGACTCGCGCCACCGCTGGGACCCGAAGAACCAGCGCCCGGAACTGTGGGATCTTTACAACGCCCGCAAGAACAAGGGCGAATCGATCCGCGTCTTCCCGCTGTCGAACTGGACCGAACTCGACATCTGGCAATATATCCACCGCGAGAAGATCGA
>JANLTS010000644.1:0-15883 GCA_031363045.1 Hyphomicrobiales bacterium | reverse complement strand
CATGGAGTGCCAGATAGCACTTTTCAACGGCGTGCCGATCTCGATCGAACTGCCGCCGCGCGTGACACTCGAAATCGTCGACACCGAACCGGCGATCAAGAATCAGACGGCATCGTCCTCATTCAAGCCCGCCGTGCTGTCGAATGGCGTGCGCACCATGGTGCCGCCGCACATCGCATCGGGTACGCGCATCGTCGTATCGACGGAAGATTCCTCCTACGTCGAACGCGCCAAGGACTGAGCAGCACTTCGATCGGGATATCCTAGGCCCTTTCCAGCTCCTCGCGCTTCATCTCGAGGTCGAGCCACTGTTCCTCGGCCTTGGCCAGTTCGCCGCGGGCTTTGGCCAGGGCGTCGATGGCCTTGTCGAAGCCCTTGGGGTCGCGGGCGAACAGCGCCGCATCGGCGAGTGTGGTCTCGAGCCTGGCGATGTCCTTGTGCAACTTATCCATGATGCCGGGCAGGGTTTCCAGCGCGTGCTTTTCCTTGAATGACAGCTTGCGCCTGGCTTGTGGCGGGGCGGTAACAGAACTCGATGTTGACCTCACAGCATTAGCTTTCACGCGCCGTGCTTCGACGCCGAGCCCGCGCTGCGCTACAATATCGGAATAGCCGCCAGCATACTCGGTCCACTTGCCATCGCCCTCGGCCATCAGCACCGAGGTGGCGACGCGATCGAGAAAGTCGCGGTCGTGGCTGACCAGCAGGATGGTGCCCTGATACTCGGCCAACATCTCCTGCAGCATGTCGAGGGTTTCGAGATCGAGATCGTTGGTCGGCTCGTCGAGCACCAGGAGGTTCGAGGGCTTGGCCAGTTCGCGCGCCAGGATGAGCCGCCCGCGCTCGCCACCCGACAGCACCGACACCGGCGTCCGCGCCTTGTCGGGCGAAAACAGGAAGTCCTTCATGTAACTGACCAAATGCTTGGTCTCGCCGTTGACGGTCACGCTCGAGCCGCGGCCATCGCTGATGACATCCGCCAAGGTCGCATTGGGATCGAGGCTCTGGCGGCTCTGGTCGAGCGTTACGATCTGCAAGTTGGTGCCGAGACGGATCGAACCGCTATCGGGTTCAAGCTGTCCGGTGAGCAATTTGATGAGCGTCGTCTTGCCGGCCCCATTGGGGCCGACGAGCCCGAGCCTGTCGCCGCGCATGATGACAAGATCGAGATTGCTGATGATCGGGCGCTCGCCGAAGGATTTCGACACGCCCTTGGCCTCCGCCACCAGCTTGCCGGAGAGATCGCCCGACGACGACGCGAGGCGGACGCTGCCCAAGGCGCCCACATGTTCCCGGCGCTCGCTGCGCAGCGTCGACAAAAGATCGACGCGGCGCATGTTGCGCTTGCGCCTGGCGGTGACGCCATAACGCATCCAATACTCTTCTGTCTCGATGCGCTTGGCGAGCAATACCTGTTCGGCTTCTTCCTTCGCCAGCACCTCGTCGCGCCAACTTTCGTAATGAGAAAAGCCGCGCTCCAGCCTGCGGCTTTCGCCGCGATCAAGCCAAACGGTCTGGTTCGACAGAGCTTCAAGGAATCGCCGGTCATGGCTGATCAGCACGAAGGCCGAGCGCAGAGATTTCAGTTCGGCTTCGAGCCACTCGATGGCTGGAAGATCGAGGTGATTGGTGGGCTCGTCAAGCAGCAGGATATCGGGTTCAGGTGCGAGCGTGCGGACAATTGCCGCGCGGCGGATTTCACCACCTGACAGGCGTCTGGGATCTTCCTCGCCGCTCAATCCCAGTTCGCGCAACAGGATCGTGCAGCGATGCGGATCATCGGTTGGCCCCAAGCCACTTTCGACATACTCCAGCACCGTCTTGTAGGCCGAGAGATCGGGCTCCTGCGGCAGATAGCGCATCGTCGTGCCGGGCTGCACCCAGCGCTCGCCCTTGTCGGCCTCGACCATGTCGGCGGCGATTTTCAGCAGCGTCGATTTGCCGGAACCATTGCGGCCCACAAGCGCCACGCGCTCGCCCTCGGCCACGCTCAGTTCGGCGTTTTCAAGAATGGGGCGGCCACCGAAGGTCAGGCCGATGCCACGGAGATGAAGAAGGATCCTGCTCATGCTGCAGGCCTCGTAGCCTATCGGCTCATGCTTCTCCAGTCCCCAAGATAAAGCGTCAGCCCGGGGATGTCGGTAGCGGCGAAAAGTTCCGGCGTCGGGCGCAGCGCAACGACGCGGCCGGCTTCCAGATAGGCGGTGTGGCTGGCGGCATACTGCGCGTCTTCAGGCTGATGCGACACCATGACGATGGTGAGGCTGCGTTGCCGCTGCATGGCGATGACCAGATCGAGCATGTCGCGGCGGAGTGCCGGGCCGAGGGCCGCAAAAGGTTCATCGAGCAGCAGCACCGGCCGGTCACGCACCAACGCACGGGCAATGGCGATACGTTGGCGCTCGCCACCCGAGAGTTCGCCTGGGCTGCGCGTCATCATCGCCGCGAGGCCGACATCGGCCAGTGCCGCCGCGATGCGCGCCCGGTCATCGCTTGAAAGCTTGAGAGACGGTGAAATACCAAGCGCCACGTTGGTCCACACGTCGAGATGCGCAAAGACATTGTTATCCTGAAAAATCATGTTGACCGGGCGTTGGTCGGGCGGCAGCGCCGTGACGTCCTTGCCGTCGATCAGCACACGGCCGGATTGCGCGGTCTCGAAACCGGCGATGAGATTGAGCAGCGTCGACTTGCCGCCGCCACTCGGCCCGATGATGGCGGTGAAGCTTTGCGCCGCGAACGTGGCGTCAAAGAACATCGCCATGTCTTCGTAACGGAACGCCACCTGATCGAGCCGGATCATCTTGGCCTGCTCCAGCGTTCGCTCAAGGAAGAGAGAACGAGCACGAGGATGCCGAGCATGAGGGCGGAACCGATGGCCTCGTCGAAACGATAGCTTCCCATCTGCCGATAGATGAGAGCGGGGAGCGTCGTGAAGTCCTGGGTTCCGAACAGCGAGATGGCGGTCAAATCACCGAGTGACAGGATGAGTGCCAGCACCAGCGCAAGTCCGATGGGCCGCTTGAGGGCTGGCAGATCGATCAGGCGGAAACGGTTCCAACCGTCAAGACCGAGGCCGATGCAGAGCCGGTCATGGGCAAGGGCTGCTTGCGCGATGGCGCTGGACAGGGGCTGGAAAACGAAGGGCAGCGCCATCAGCGCGTTCATGGCGATGACCAGGAACGCCGCCAGCAGCGTTGATCCGGCATGGGCAATAAATGTGATGAACCAGCCCGTCGCCAGCACGGCAGGCGGCACGATCCACGACGACAGCACCGCGAGGCCCGACCAGCGCCGCCATGCGATCGAACGTGCCGCGAGGCTGGCAAGTGGCCACGCCAGCGCAAACGCCAGTGCCGCGCTGAACGTGCCAAGCAGCAGGCTGGTAAATGTCGCTTGCGCGAGCGCGGTGCTAAGTTGGAGTGCTGTGGCACCTGAAAATAGGATTGCCACCAACGGCGGCAGCAGCAGCAACAGGTTAAGCCCGATCAACACGGCATCGTTGGCCTTTGTCCATGCCGACTGGCCATCGAAGCGCCGCGCCATGCTGCCAGACGAGGTGAGGCCCTTGGCGAAGCCGCCCCATTTCTGGGCCAGCAATACCAGGCTGCCGCAGAGCAACAGTTGGACGATGGCCAGCATCACGGCGCGCTGCGGATCGAAATCCGCCCGCAGCGACTGGTAAATTGCGACTTCAAGCGTCGTGGCACTGGGACCGCCGCCGAGCGTTAGCACCACCGCGAAACTCGATGCACAGAGCAGGAAGATCAACAGCGCAATGCCGGGAAGACTGGCCCGGAGTTGCGGCCACTCCACCAGCCGCCAGATGTCTGTCGCCCGTAATCCCAGTTGCGCCGAGAGCTTCCAGCTTTCCGCCGGAATGCGCTCAAGCTCCGACAGCATGAGCCGCGCTGCCAGCGGCAGGTTGAAGAACACATGCGCCAGTAAAATGCCCTGCAAGCCATAGATGCCGATTGTCCCACCGAGCCAGCCTTGCTTGCCATAGACCTCGATGATCCCAATGATGACAACGATGCCGGGAAGGGCCAGCGGCAGATTGAGCAACCGCAACACCATGCTCCGGCCAAAAAACCGTTGCTGCCTCGCCAGCGCGCGGGCCAGCAGCAAGCCGAAAACCATCGACAGCAGAGTTGAAAGCCCGGCCTGCAGCAGCGTGAAACTCAGTACGCGGAGAATATAGGAATCAGCAGCGCCGGCACCTTGCGAAATCGCCATCCACAGAACCGGCAGGAAGCCAGCCGCCAGCGCCAGCCCGAGAAAGCCGAGCGCCAGAACGCCCGGCGCCCGCGATGGTTGGGCAGCGATCATTTACTTGGACATTGCATTGAGCCATTCATCGACCCACGCCCGGCGGTTCTGTTCGACTTCGAGCGGCGAAAAAATCAGCGTCTTCTCAGGTTTCACCAGATCGTTGAACGCCGGCGGCAGCACTTCCGACGTCATTCCCGCCGGAAACATCCAGTTGTTGGTGGCGATCTGGTCCTGGAAGCCGGGGCTCATCATGAAGGCGATGAACGATTGCGCCAGCACCTTCTCGGGCGATGCTTCGATAATGCCCGCCACCTCGATCTGCAGGTAGTGCCCATCCGAGAAAGCCGCTGCCTTGTAGCGGGTGCTGTTCTCGGCGATCACATGATAGGCGGGCGACGTGGTGTAGGACAGCACCATCGGCGCTTCGCCCTTGGTGAACAGCGCATAGGCCTCCGACCAGCCCGGCGCCACCGTCAGAACGCGGCCCGAGAGTTTTTTCCAAGCGTCCGATGATTTGCCGCCATAGACCTGTTTCATCCACAGCAGGAACCCCAGGCCCGGTGTCGAGGAGCGCGGGTCTTCGAGAATGATCTTCTGGGTGGGATCACCGTTCACCAGTTCGACCAGTGACTGAGGCGGCACCTTCATCGTCTCGCTGTCATAGATGACGGCGAAATGCGCATAGTCGAAGGGCATGAAATACTCATCGACCCACGGAATGGGCGTGCGGGCCAGTTTCACGTCAACGCCATGCTTGCCAAAGAGACCAAGCCCGGCTGCTTCCGCTGTCAAGTTGGTATCGAGCCCCAGCACCACATCGGCCTTGGTGGCGGCACCTTCGAGCTTGAGGCGGTTCAACACCGCCACGCCATCTCCCGGTGCCACCCATTCGATGTTGCAGTCGCAGGTTTTCTCGAAAGCGTCCTTCACCTTAGGGCCTGGCCCCCATTCGGCGACGAAACTGTCATAAGTGTAAATCGTCAGCGTCTCCTTGGCGGCAGCGGGTGCTGCAACAACGAGAGCTGCGAACAGAGCGATGAGTGTCTTCTTCATAAGTCCTCCATTCGCCGTCGGATGGAGGTTTGGACGTGGGCTTTGCAGCTTTGTCCGCCCACAATCCCTCCGCCGGCATGATCCGGATCAGGTTCAGCGGGTTTGCGGGCATCAGCCGCGTCTCAGCCACTTACGTGTGGCACCCCGTTGAGAGCAGACCTGAACCTAGTGTGACGGGGGTGCGCTGGCAAGTGGCAACTGCTAGAGAGCCCCGCATGACCCTATTCGCAATTCTTCTGGGTGGCGACCTGACCGTCACGCCCCGCCTCATGGCCCAAATCGTTGGCGCCCGCTTCATCGCCGCCGACAGCGGCATGATGCATGCCACGGCGCTTGGAATCATTCCTGAACTGTGGGCCGGCGATTTCGATTCCTCTGGCTCAGAGCTGACAATTCAGTACCGCGACGTTCCGCGCCAAAGCTTTCCGGCGGAGAAGGACGCAACCGATGGCGCAATTGCCGTCGCCGAGGCCCTGCGGCGCGGCGCCAGCCGCATCGTCATGCTGGGTGGATTGGGCGGCCAGACCGATCATACCCTCGGTATTCTCGGTCAAGGCTTGCAACTGGCGAAGGGCGGCACCTCCTGCCTGATGACCAGTGGCCATGAGGAAGCCTACCCGCTGCTGCCAGGCCAGATGATACTCGATCTTGCCGCCGGCACGCGCCTCAGCATCATTGCCTTCAGCGATCTAGCGGGGCTCGATCTCGAGAATGTCAAATGGCCGCTAGCGCAACGCGATGTACCGCTGGGCTCGACGCTGACGCTGTCCAACGTGGCAATGGGCGCGGTTCGGATCGGCTTGGGCTCGGGCTATGGCATCGCCATCGCCTATCCGCCGGTGGCCTTCAATGACTGAGTTGACGCTTCGCATCGCCGACATGGGCCGCAAGGGCGAGGGCATTGCCCACCATGAAGGGCGCACATTCTTCGTGCCGGGAACGCTCGCCGGCGAAGAAGTCCGCGCCACGGGCGAGGGCGACCGCCTGACTGCCGTCGAAATCACGCAAGCCTCGCCGGACCGCATCGCCGCCTTCTGCAAGCATTACCAGCGCTGCGGCGGCTGCCAGCTGCAACACTGGCGGGACGAACCCTATCGCGCCTGGAAGATCGCCAACGTCGAGCAGCAACTAGCGGCGCGCGGGTTGGCGCATAAGGTCAGTACACTGATTGATGCCCACGGGAGCGGCCGCCGGCGCGTCAGCGTCCATGTCCGCCGCAAAGATGGCGTGGTGACGGCAGGTTTCATGGCAGCCCGCAGCCACGCGCTTCTCGATATCGACGCCTGCCCCATTCTCGTGCCCGAACTGTCGCGCTCCTTCGGCATCGCCCGGGGATTGGGCGCCAGGCTTGGCGACTGCGATGTGTCGCTGACCTCAACCGCCACCGGCGTCGATGCCAGCGTCAAGGCCGAGCGCAAGGTGTTGCAGCAGGAATATGCGCGATTGGCGGGGTTGATCCCTGACCTGGCGCTGGCGCGGCTCAGCGTCAATGGTGAATTGATCGCTACCGCGGCAACACCACGTATCAAGATGGGTCGCGCCGATGTTGCCCTGCCGCCGGGAAGTTTTCTGCAAGCCACCGCCGAAGGCGAAGCAACACTGGCGAGGCTGGTGGTGGAGGGCATGGGCAAGTTCAAGTCCGCCGCCGACTTGTTCTGCGGCATCGGTCCTTTCGCCTTCCGGCTGGCCGAGAGGGGCAAAGTCGAGGCCTATGACAATGACCGCGCCGCCATTACATCTCTCAATGCGGCGGCGAAATCGACTCCCAGTCTCAAGCCGATCATCGGTGCGGCGCGCGATCTGTTTCGCGAGCCGTTGGTGGCCAATGAAATGAAGACCTTCGACGCCGTGGTCTTCGACCCGCCGCGCTCCGGTGCCGAGGCGCAGGCCAGGCAACTGGCGAAGTCGAAGGTGAAAACCGTCGTCGCCGTGTCCTGCGATGCCGGAAGTTTCGCGCGCGATGCTGAGATTCTGGTGGGCAGTGGCTACCGATTGACAACCCTTACCGCCGTCGACCAGTTCAAGTGGTCATCGCATATCGAAGTGGTGGCGGTGTTCGTGCGTTGAGGTCCTCTCCCGCTGAAGCGGTAGAAGACCTCTAAAATCAATCCTTGGCGCGTTCGACGTAGGAGGAATCCTCCGTCGAGACGACAATGCGAGTTCCGGACGCGATGTGCGGCGGCACCATGGTGCGCACACCATTCGACAGCACGGCGGGCTTGAACGAAGAGGACGCCGTCTGGTTCTTGATCGCCGGTTCGGTATCGACGATCTCCAGCGTCACGCGCGGCGGCAGCTCGATCGAGATCGGCACGCCGTTGAACAGCGCGATCTGGCATTCCATGCCTTCCTGAAGAAACGGCGCGGACTCTCCCAGCATGTCGGCGGGAACCTGGATCTGCTCGAAGCTCGTGGGGTTCATGAAGATGTAATTGTCATCGTCGAGATAGAGATAGCTGTGGGTGATGGTCTCGACGAAAGCCCGTTCCAGCGGATCGGTGGTCTTGTAGCGGACAACCGTCTTCACGCCGTCCGAAATGCGCCGCATGTCGATGGAGGTGGTGGGCGTGCCCTTGCCCGGATGCATGGATTCGGCCTTCAACACGACGTAAAGCTTGCCGTCTTCATGCTCGATGACATTGCCCTTGCGGACACCGCTGGCGATTACCTTGACCACTTGTCGTCTCTCAGTTCTGAAAATTTGCCGGATTGGATTGCGCGCGGTATTAGCAGCGGCATCACCGGAAGCCAACCCCCCAGGACAAACAAGTTGCCTCATAGTCAATCCCGATGGTTCGAGCCGCACCGCCATGCTGACCGGCGGCCGTTCCTGTTGGCCCGCAACCGCATCGTGGCGGCGATCCGTAATTGGTTTGCAGAACGTGACTTCATCGAGGTCGATTGCGCGGCATTGCAAGTCTCGCCCGGCAACGAGGCGCACCTGCACGGCTTCACCACCGAGCTTGTCCAGCCTGACGGTTCGGCCGAGCGGCGCTACCTCCACACTTCGCCGGAATTTGCCTGCAAAAAATTGCTGGCGGCGGGCGAGACCCGCATCTTCAACTTGGGCCACGTCTTCCGCAACCGTGAGCGCACCCTGACCCACGCCCCCGAATTCTCCATGCTGGAATGGTACCGGGTGCGGGAGGATTACGAGACCATCATCGCCGACACGCTGGCGCTGGTGCGGTTGGCGGCGCATGTGGCGGGCACCGCAACATTCGAGTGGCGGGGCCGGCAGGCGTTGCCCGAGGCGGCGGCCGAATGGCTGACCGTCAACGATGCCTTCATCCGTTATGCCGGCGTCGATTTGCTGTCGACCCTGTCTGCCGATGGCACAGCTGACCGCGATGCGTTGGCCAAGGCATCGCCAGTGCGTGTCGCGGATGACGACAGCTGGTCCGACATGTTCAGCCGCATCCTGTCGGAAGAGGTCGAGCCCAATCTCGGCAACGAGCGCATCACCGTCCTCTATGAGTATCCCGCCGTCGAGGCGGCACTGGCGCGGGTCTGCAACCATGACGCCCGCGTCGCCGAGCGTTTCGAACTCTATGCCTGCGGCGTCGAACTGGCCAATGGCTTCGGCGAGCTGACCGATCCAAACGAACAGCGCCGCCGCTTCGAGGCCGAGATGGATGTGAAGGAACAGGTCTATGGCGAACGCTATCCCATCGACGAAGAACTGCTGGAAGCCCTGAGCCTCATGCCGCCCGCCTCAGGCGTGGCGCTCGGCCTCGACCGCCTGATCATGCTGGCGGCGGGCGCCACCCGCATCGAACAGGTACAGTGGACTCCGGTGCCGTGAGTGAACCTTTAACTTTGAACCGGAGGATTTGCCGATGAAGAAGATACGCTACGCTGTTGTCGGTGCCGGTTGGATCTCGCAAATCGCCTTCATGCCGGGCGTCGAGCAGACCGGTAATTCCGAGATAACGGCGATCGTCTCCGGCAACCGCGACAATGCTGAAAAGCTCGCGAAGTTTTACGGTATCAAACATGTCTTCGGTTACGAGGACTATGACAAGATGCTGGCACAAGGCATCGTCGATGCCGTCTATATCGCCCTGCCAAATTCGCAGCATGCGGATTACACGATCCGGGCGGCACAAGCCGGCGTTCACGCGCTGGTCGAGAAGCCGCTGGCGGTTTCAGTGGCCGAATGCGAGGCGATGATTGCCGCAGCTGACAAGGCCGGCGTGCAGCTGATGACCGCCTATCGCCTGCACAATGAGCCCGGCACATTGGAGGTGCTGGACCTGATCCGCAATGGCGCCATCGGGACCCCTCGCATTTTCAATTCGGTCTTCGCCTTCAATATGGTGCCGGGAAACCACCGGCTGAAGGCCGAGCATTGGGGCGGTCCGCTGCAGGACCTCGGAGTCTATTGCGTGAATGCGGCGCGTCACGTGTTCGGCGCTGAACCAACCGAGGCCATTGCCATGATTGCTTCGGGCGCTGGCGATCAGCGTTTTACCGAAGTCGAGGAAATGATCGCCGCCACATTGCGCTTTCCCGGTGGAAGGCTGGCGCATTTCACCGCCAGCTTCGGAGGCGATTCGATTGACGAGTACCGCGTCACCGGCACCGAAGGCCAGATCGTCGCGTCACCCGGCTACCGTTTCGAAACGCCCGTCTCCTACCGTCTGACGCGCGGTGGCAAGGTGACGGAAAAGACCTTCCCGCAATACGATCATTTCGCCGGCATGACCGCCTACTTCTCTGACTGCATCCTGAAGGGCCAACGCCCCGAGGCAGATGGAGGCGATGGCTTGAACGATGTCCGCGCCATGCTGGCGATCGAAGCCGCCGCCCGGACCGGCCAGGCGCAGAAGATTGCGTCAGCGCCGCGAAGCGTTTTTCCGACACCGGACATGGCGCGGACATTCCCCTGGGCCGAGAAACGTCTGATGCTGTGAGGGCACTTCACCTCACCATCAGCACCCAGTAGTCGAGTTCGAGAATGACGCCGGGGGTGTCCGGCGTACCATCAACTACAGGATGATCCGTACACGGTATATCGCGCGTTGCCCGCGTCAGGATGCGGAGTGCTCCCACATCGTCGCGGCCCGGTACTGCCGCCACATCGAGAACTTTCGACCATGCGAAAACCGTGGCCCCGGCAAACAGCGGGGCAACATGGCGCCCGCCATTGATGGCGCTCACGTGAAACGCATTGCCGAGACCGTTGAATGACAGCGCGCGGGCCAGTGAGATGACGTGGCCACCATAGACAAGCCTGCGGCCGAAGCGGCCCTTTGATTCGGAGAACTGGTTGAAATGCACTTTGGCGGTGTTCTGGTAAAGGCGTGTCGCCAGCTGATGTTCCGCCTCTTCGACCGTCATGCCATCGGCATGGTCAATCTTCTCACCAACGGCGTAATCGCCAAAGCGATGCGGCGATCCGGCAAGCACATTGTCCCATGCGTGAGAGTTGATCAGTGGGCAGGCACTCCCGAGTGCTGATGGCTCGACGCGCTTCGGCAATTGCGGCACATGTGGCTCCGGTGCCGGTGCCTTCTCGTCACGCTTGCGCACCATCACCCAGCGTACAAAACTGAGCACAACCTCGCCACGCTGGTTCAATCCCGTCGAGCGCACGTAGACCGTGCCGGTCTTGCCCGAGGAGTTTTCCTTGAGGCCAATGATCTGGCTCTCGGCCACCAGTGTGTCGCCCGAATAGACCGCCCGCAGAAACCGGCAGTCGGCGTAGCCCAGATTTGCCACGGCATTGAGCGAGATATCCGGCACCGTCTTGCCGAAGACGATGTGAAACACCAGCAAGTCATCGACCGGCGCCTGCGCGTAGCCGATGGATTTGGCGAAAGCATCCGACGATTGCACCGCGAAGCGCGAACCATAAAGTGCGGTGTAAAGTGACTGGTCTCCCACCGTCACCGTGCGTGGTGTTGCGTGGCGAATTATCTGCCCGACGCGGAAGTCCTCGAAGAAATTACCAGGATTGGTTTTCATCGACATGCGACTGCCTCCGCAATCGCCACGACGCGCATCGCCATGCTCAGATGCAGGCGCTCAACCATCTTGCCATCGAGCGTGATGACGCCCTTCGCCGCGTTCTCCGATAGCGCAAAGGCGGCGATGATCTTCCTCGACCACGCGACCTCTTCAGGCGATGGCGAGAACAGCTCGTTGCACACGGAAATCTGGCCCGGATGAATTAGCGTCTTGCCATCCATGCCGAGCATGCGGCCCTGCTCGCATTCGGCGCGGAAACCCGCCTCGTCGCGAAAATCATTGTAGACGCCGTCGATGACATCAAGCCCGTGGGCGCGCGCCGCCAGCACGCAGAGCGACAGCATCGGCACCAGCGCGAAACGATTGCCGGAAGTACTGGCGCGTGTCTCCTTCACCAGGTCATTGGTGCCGAGCACCAGGCATGACAGGCGCGGCTCCGACCCGGCAATTTCTTCCGCCTTCAGTATGGCAAGCGGCGTCTCCATCATCAGCCATAGCCGGGTGCGCTGCGGCGCTGCGGCCATCATCGCGGCGGCCCGCGTCACATCGGCGGCGCATCTGATCTTGGGAACGAGAATCGCATCGGGGGCGGCGGCAACGGCGGCCTGCATGTCGTCGGCACCCCACGGTCTGTCAAAACCGTTGATGCGGATGACGAGCTCGCGCCGCCCGTAACCACCGGCTTTGACCGCTGCTGCAACCCGCGACCGCGCCTTGACCTTGGCATCGGGCGCCACCGCATCTTCGAGATCAAGAATCAGCGCATCGGCATCCAGCGTCCTGGCCTTCTCAAGCGCGCGTTCATTGGCGCCGGGCATATAGAGCACGCTGCGCCGGGGTCTTTGGGTCATCATCTCGTCCATCGATGTTGCAACTGCGAAGCTAGACGTGGGACCGCAGGAATGGAAGACCACTTTCGGATAGATGCATGGCTCCGGCACTTGTGGCGCTTGAAAGCTTTGGGCAATGTGCGGCCCCATGAAATCATATGATGTGCTGATCGTCGGTGGTGGCGTGGTTGGAAGTGCTACCGCTTATTACCTCAAGAAACATGGCTTCACCGGCTCGATTGCCATCGTGGAGCAGGATGTCACTTGGGCATCGGGCTGCACCGCGCGCTCGGCCGGGGGCCTGCGCCAGCAGTTCTCGACGCCCGAAAACATCCAGATGTCGCTGTTCGGGCTCAACCTGGTGCGCAATCTGGCGCAGGAATTCGGACCCGATGCCGACGTCGGGTTCAAGGAACAGGGCTATCTGATCCTTGCCACCGATTCTGGTCTGCCGATTCTCGCCGAGAACCAGGCGATCCAGCTGGCACAGGGCGCCGACAACGTGATTCTCAAGGGCGACGAACTTTCCGCCCGCTTTCCCTGGCTCATCTCCGAAGGCCTGGCGGGCGGCTGCTTCGGCCTGTCGGGCGAAGGCTGGATGGACCCCTATTCGCTGATGTCTATGTTCCGGAAAAGCGCCACGGCGCAAGGTGCCGAACTGATTGCAGGTCAAGTGACGGCGGTGACGCGCGCGGACGATCGCATCGCCAGCGTGACGCTGGCTTCGGGCGACGTGATCGCCTGCTGCACATTGGTCAATGCCGCTGGAACCGGTGCCGGGGCTCTGGCTTCGATGGCCGGGATTGATCTGCCGGTAGGCCCGCGCAAGCGCTATGTCTATGTGCTCGATTGCCCGGCCGCCACCGAAGCCCTGCACAAGGCGCCGCTGACGGTGCAGCCCAATGGCGTGTGGTTCCGCCCCGAGGGCCAGACCTTCATCAGCGGCGTGTCGCCCGAAGAACATGAGGAGCCGACCGTGATGGACTGGGAGGTCGATCACGGTTTCTTCGAGGAGCGCATCTGGCCAACGCTCGCCGAGCGCGTGCCGCTATTCGAGGCGATCAAGGTCATCAGTTCGTGGACCGGGCACTATGATTACAATGCGCTCGACCAGAACGCTATCATCGGCCGTCACCCGCAGGTGGCGAACCTGCTCTTCGCCAATGGCTATTCCGGCCACGGGCTGCAGCAGGGACCGGCGTCGGGCAATGCCATTGCCGAACTGATCGTGCATGGTGGCTTCCGCGCCATCAATCTCAGCTGCTTCGGCTATGAACGCATTGCCGCCAACCAGCCGTTGTTCGAGAAAAACGTCATCTGATGCGCATCTTGAGCATTTCGAGCCAGGTGGCCTTTGGCCCGGTCGGCAATTCCGCTGCCGTGCCAGCACTCCAGGCCAGCGGCCACGAGGTGCTGGCCATTCCGACCGTCATGCTCTCGAACCATCCCGGCCATGGCAGGCCTGCGGGCTTCCGCACCAGCCCTGAGGACCTTGGAAACATTCTCGGCGCACTTGAAGCGCTCGGCGCGTTGTCGGGTGTTGGCGGCGCGATGACCGGCTTTTTCGCCAGTCCGGAGCAGATCGAAATCGTGGCAACCGTCCTTGTACGGATGAAATCCGCCAATCCCGGCATATTCATCTTGCTCGATCCGGTGCTGGGTGACGAAGAAGGGCTCTATGTGCCGCAAGCCGTCGCTGACGCGATTGCCACGCACCTGTTGCCGCTCGCCACCTGCATTACCCCTAACAGGTTTGAACTCGCCTTTCTGTCGGGCCTTGAGGTCAGCGATGCGGCAAATGCCATTGCCGCCGCCCGGCACCTTGGGGTTTCCGAGGTTCTGGCGACATCGATCCCGGCGGCGGGTGGCGAGCTTTCGACTTTGCTCATCACCGGCGATGGCACGCACACCATCACCGCGCCGAAACTCGCCCGCGTGCCGAATGGTACCGGGGATTTCCTGAGCGGATGCTATTTGGCCGAGCGTGTGGCAGGGTCACCGCAGTCGGCCTTCACCAGCGCCATGGCCAAGCTCGGCCGCGCCATTGAATTGAGTGCAGGGACCATGGTGCTTGATGTGGCGGGAGCACTTCACCGGCCATGACACCGGTTGTCGGCGTTGATGGTTGCGCGGGCGGATGGATCGCCGTGCGCTGGGCGGCAGAGCCTTCGCATCACCTTTGCCGCAGCTTTGCGGATGTGCTGGCGCTTGATGCGGAGGTCATCGCGGTTGATATGCCGATCGGTTTTCCTGAAACCTCGGGCCGCGCTGTCGAACGTGAGGTCAGGCCGAAATTGGGCGCGCGCCAATCGAGCGTCTTCTCGGTTCCTGCGCGCGCCGCCGTGATGTGCGCGGATTATCGTGAGGCCTGCGGCGTCAATCTCCTCCATTCCAATCCGCCAAAGAAAATCTCGAAACAGATTTTCCACATCTTCCCGAAAATGCGTGAGATCGACCAGCTGATCTCCCCTGAACTGCAAACCCGCGTCTTTGAGGTTCACCCCGAACTGGCCTTCTGGGCAATGAATGGCGAACGCTCACTGGCGCTGCCCAAGAAGGTCAAAAGTCGAGCCCACGGACCCGGCCTCGATCTGCGCCGCGAACTTCTGACCAATTCCGGCTTCCCGCTTCAGGCATTGCCGCCGAGTCCCTATCGGCTGGGTGATGTCGGCGCCGATGACCTTCTCGACGCCTGCGCCGCCTCCTGGAGCGCCAGGCGCATTCGTGACGGCACGGCCATGCGCTTTCCGCCTGATCCACCGCGCGACACGCGGGGCTTGCGCATGGAGATCAACGCATGACAAAAGACCCGCCACCATGACCATTCAGACCGCCATTCGCCACAATGCCCTGCTCGGCAAACCCGTTGCCGAGGAAATCACCCGCGCCGCCTATCTGGGCGTTGAGGAATTGGCCGCCAAGGGCTGGCCGGTGAAACTCGTCTCCATCACCATCGGCGATGTGCCGGCCGTCAGCCTCTACGTGCGCAATCAGGCGCGTGGTGCCGAGAGGGCCGGCATCATGTTCGAGGAACGCAATCTCCCCGCCACGGTATCGCGGAACGAAATGATCGGGCTGCTGTCGGCCCTCAATACCGATCCGCGCGTCACCGGCATCATCATCCAGCGCCCGGCGCCCAAACACCTCGACATCCGCGAATTGCAGACTGCCATCCATCCACTGAAGGATGTCGAGGGCATGCACCCCGCCTCGATCGGCAACATCGTCTATCGCGATACCACGCTCGCTCCTTGCACGGCGGCGGCCTCGGTCGAATTGCTGAAACGCACCGGCCTGAAGCTCGAAGGCCTCGAGGTGGTGGTGATCGGCCACTCCGAAATCGTCGGCAAGCCCATTGCTTTCCTGCTGATGGCGGAAGGCGCCACTGTCACCGTCTGCCATCACATGACACGCAATCTGGCGGTGCACAGCCGCGCGGCGGACGCGATCTTCGTGGCGGTGGGAAAGCCGCGCTTCATCACCCCAAACATGATCAAGCCCGGATCGGCCGTCATCGATATCGGCATCAACCAGATCGAGGAAGAGGGCAGAATGATCACAGTGGGCGACGTCGACTATGATGCCTGTGCCGGCACCGCCGGATGGATCACGCCGGTTCCCGGCGGCGTCGGCCCGGTCACCGTGTCGATCCTGATGCGCAATGCCCTCACGGCGGCACTGGCCCAGAAGCGTCATTACGACCAGGTCTTCGGCGGCAAGTCCGACACACTCGTTCACGTGGCACCAGCACAATG
>JANLTS010000571.1:0-9772 GCA_031363045.1 Hyphomicrobiales bacterium | reverse complement strand
CCGTGGCCGCTGGTGCAGCCGGAGCCCAGTGCCGTGCCCGCACCGACGAGCAAGCCGCCGATGATGATGGTGGCGGGGCCGCCATAAAAGCCGATGGTCTTGACATCGATGCCGCCGAGCAACGCTGTAGCAGCGGTGCCGATGAGAAGGCCAACAATGAAATAGGCGCGCCAGGCCTGTTCGGCGCTCCAGTTCAACGTGAGAAGGCCGCCGAAAATGCCGCTGAGGCCAGCGATGCGGCCAATACCACCCATCAGGACGATGGCCGACAGGCCGATCAAGATGCCGCCGATGGTGCCGGCGAGTGGCGTGAAATCCGTCATGCTCAAATGTCCTTCAGCAATCGCAGTGCGTCATAGATCGCCGCATGGATGTTGCGGGAGGCGACGGCATCGCCAATGCGGAACAGTTGGAATGAGCCTTGGCGGTTGGCCATGATGGCCTGTGGCTTGCCCTCGATCAGCGCCGTGTGATCGACTTCACCACGGTTGGTGGATTGTTCCTTCAGCGCGAAATACAATTCGGCCAGCGGGCTGGTGCCGTTTTCAACCACCACCTGATCGACGATGCGGCTGCCGCAATCGGCCTGGGTGTAAGGGCTCCACAGGTTGGCGCGGATGCGGTTGCCCTCGCGCGCCAGAGACCGGATGCGGGTCATCGTGGTGATGGTGACATCCTTGGCGGTCAAGGACTTCATGTAGGGAACGAGATTGAGGCCGCCCATTTCGGGCGAGAAGAAGCGCTCTGGCGAGACGATTTCAAGGGGAACGCCGGCCTCGGCAATCAATTCGGCGGCGCTGAGGCCGGGGTGGGCGCCGTTATCGTCGAACAGCAGCACTTCGCCCGCGGGCTTCACATCGCCCGACAAGATGTCCCAGCTCGATACCGCAAGCTCTGCGCCATCATCGAGGCTGAGGTTCTGGGTGATACCGCCAGTGGCGATGATCACCACATCGGGTTCGAGCGCCAACACGTCTTCAGTCTCGGCATAAGTGTTGAAGCGCAGGTTGACGCCGAGGCGCTGGCATTGCGCGAGCCGCCAGTCGGCGATGCCGATCAATTCGCGGCGGCGGTACAAGCGGGTGGCGAGGCGGATCTGGCCACCAGCCTCGCTCGCCGCCTCAAACAGAGTGACCATGTGACCGCGTTCAGCAGCAACGCGCGCGGCTTCAAGGCCAGCAGGGCCAGCGCCGACAACGGCAATCGTCTTGGCGGTGACAGCCTTGGCGATGACGTGCGGCATGCTGGCTTCGCGGCCGGTGGCCGGATTGTGCACGCACAGCGCCTCGTGGCCTTCATAGATGCGGTCGAGGCAATAGGTGGCGCCGACACAGGGGCGGATATCCTGCTCGCGGCCTTCGCTGATCTTGGTGACGATGTGCGGATCGGCAATCAGCGCCCTGGTCATGCCGACCATGTCGAGCTTGCCCTCGGCGATAGCGTGGCGGGCGGTGGCGACATCGTTGATGCGGGCGGCATGGAACACCGGGAATTTCGTCAGTGCACGGACTTCACCGGCAAAATCGAGATGCGGCGAGGCCTTCATGCCCGATACCGGGATGACGTCGGCCAATGGCGCATCGTGATCGATGTGGCCCTTGATGATGTTGAGAAAATCGATGAGGCCGGAATCGCGGAAGCGCATGCAGATATCGATGCCTTCAGCGCGGCTCAGGCCTTTTTCCCAGTCCTCGTCGGCGGCGATGCGAAGGCCGACGATGAACTCAGGACCAACGCGGGCGCGGATCGCCTGCAGCACGCGCATGCCGAAGCGCATGCGGTTTTCGATCGAGCCACCATAGTCATCCTCGCGGCGGCCGGCGGCTGGCGACCAGAAGCCATCCATCAAATGGCCGTAGCATTCCAGTTCGATACCATCGAGGCCGGCTTCCTGCATGCGCTCGGCGGCATCGGCGTAATCGGTGATGACGCGCTCGATGTCCCAGTCTTCCATTTCCTTCGGGAAAGCGCGGTGGGCGGGCTCGCGGATGGGCGACGGTGCAATGACCGGCAACCAGTCTGACTTGTTCCATACCGTGCGGCGGCCGAGATGTGTCAGCTGGATCATCACCGCCGTGCCGTGTTCGTGACATTCGTCGGTGAGCTTTCTGAGCCACGGCACGATCTCGTCCTTGTAGGCGAGAAGATTGCCGAACACCGGTGCAGAATCGCGCGACACGATAGCCGAACCCGCCGTCATGGTGAGGGCCAGGCCGCCCTTGGCCTTCTCGACGTGGTAGAGCCGGTAGCGGTCGGTCGGCATGCCGTCCTCGGCATAATTCGGCTCATGCGACGTCGACAGGATGCGGTTCTTGAGGGTGAGATGCTTCAGCTTGTAAGGCTGCAGCAACGGGTCATTGGCGCGATGTAGCGTGGTCATGGCCTGACGGGTTAACAGCAGCGCCGCAGTTGGACAAGACGGTGGCGTTGATCCTCAATGCCCGATGATGGGCTTCAGAAGGCGCAACAGCTTTTCTGGCATGCGGTAATAGGTTTTGCGGAGCGCGGGCCGCAGATATTCCAGGAACAACACGCCATAGGCCCAGCCGCCCGCCGACAGGGGGAGGTGATAATCGCCTGCGTCCGAGCAGGCGGATGACCATGATTCCTTGTAGACATCGTTGGGCAGCATCAGATCATAGACTTTGACGCCATCGTTTAGCGCCCGGCGTTGCGCCAGATCCATGTGCAGACGGGCTGGCGAAAATTCTTCCATGGCGGTGACGTGGCTGGTGAGGAAGGCGAAATGCACATTCCCCTGGCGCAAGCCGATCTCCCACGATACCGGTTTGCCACCAGCCGTCAGGGCGGTGACAATCAGTTGCACGGTGTCCGATTGCATGCGTGCCAGGCGTTTGAAGAAGGTCTTCACTTCCTCGCAATTCAAAACCTGGTTGTGGCGGCCGCGTGATTCAATCCAGGCGGATTTGAGTGCGATCGCGTGGTCGATCGCCTGGTCGGTGGCGAGCCCCGGGCGCAACATTTCGAAGAAGACTGGCCCTTCTGCATCCTCAAGGGCCTTGCGATACTTCTTGCGGCGTTTGCGCTGGGTGGCGGAGTAGCGCGCATCATAGGCGGCCTCACCGGCGTAGGCCGAGAGATCGAGCCAGGGAGCTTGCTCGGGCAGGCGGGCATCGCGGAAAGAATTTTTCAGAAACGGGGCTGCGGCAGCATCAGCGCGGACGTGGCGGAGCCTGATGGCATCGATGCCTGGCGTGCGCCGCATTTGGGCCAGTGCTTCGGCCATCCAGGTTTCCGGGTTCTCGGTCTTGTCCACCAGAACGTCGCCGTACTGCGCAACCGGTTCGGACATCCAACGCAGAATGGTGAGCGGCCCGGTTCTCGTGCGCATCAATGGCCAGGTGAACACCAGCCGCTTGCCGCGGTGCCCAAGAATGACATGCAAGGGTGATGTACCCAATGTGCCCGCATAGACGGACGCCCAGTTCAGTAACCAATCGAAGGTCTGAAAGACATTGCGGTGATGGGAACTCTTGGCTTCGAGTTGCCGCCAGTCGGATTCCACGGCGGCGAAATCCGCCGCGTTGCGCACAATCGACAGCGTGATGCCTTGCGGAACGTTGCGGAACAATGGCTTCGCCGCCGGCATTGACCTGGTCAAGCCATCTGTGCCGCGATCCGCCAGATCGAAATGTGTATCCGCCATGTATCCCTAACCTTGAGACGGACATTGTTGCAGGCATTCCCTGCCAATCCATTTACCGCTGTGATGATGGTTTACAGCTGGTTAATGGCAACCTTGCGAAAACATCGAGGCCCGAAACAGGGTTCCGGGCCTCTGAACGCTTGTGGCCGGACGATTACGGGTTGGCGGGTTCGGCGGGAGGAGCAGCCGGGGTATCGCCGCCCTCAGGAGCACCCTCTTGCTGCATCATGCCGTGACCTTCGCCTTTGCCGTGCTTGTCGCGGCCCTCACCGCGCTGCCGGCGGTCCTCGCGGCTGAGCATGCCATCGCCGTTACGGTCGCGGTTGACGATCATGCTGGCCATTGGCTGCTTGTACTCGTCGAGCGTCACCTGGCCGTTGCCATCGCCGTCGAAATACTGGAATTCACGAACCATTTCAGCGTTGCGGGCCTTCAGCCACAAGGCCTTGAATTCATCGAGCGACAGGGTGGCATTCTTGTCGCCGTCGAATTCACCATGCCAGGTGGTGCGGTTCTGGTCGATCTCGGCCTGGCTGAGCTTGCCGTCCTTGTCGGCGTCATAACGTTCCATCATCTGCATGGGGCCGCCCATTCCGTGGCCCATGCCATGACCCATGCCCCACTGGCCGCCGGCCATGTGAGCATTGGCAAGGCCCGCGATGCCGCCAAGCCCCAAGAGGCCGACTGCACCAACGGCGATCATCACTTTGGTTTTCTTCTGCATGTTGTAACTCCATAGGTTGTCCGATGGATGTAAGACGCTGGACGCCCACCCGTTCCGTCTCGGCTGGCGATGAATTCTTTGTAATCTTCAGCGTGCCAGTTCGCGCATGGCGCGGTCGAGGCCGTCGAGGGTCAACGGGAACATGCGGTTTCCGAAGCTTTGCGCGACGAGGCTGGCCGACTGCGAATAGCTCCAGTACTTTTCTGGTGACGGGTTGATCCACACCGTCTTGGGAAACGTGCTGGCGATGCGGGTGAGCCAGGTGATGCCCGGTTCCTCATTCCAGTGCTCGACGGAACCACCGGCATGGGAGAGTTCAAAGGGACTCATGGCGGCGTCACCGACGATGATGACCTTGTAGTCATGGCGGTAGGTGTGGAGCAGCGCCCAGGTTTCAAGGCGTTCGGAATCGCGGCGGCGGTTGTTCTTCCACACTGACTCGTAGATGCAGTTGTGGAAGTAAAAATATTCCATGTGCTTGAACGCGGAGCGGGCCGCCGAGAACAATTCCTCGCAAACCTTCACGTGCGGGTCCATCGAACCGCCAGCGTCGAAGAAGATCAAAACCTTCACGGCGTTGCGGCGCTCTGGCACCAGCTTCACGTCGAGCCAGCCGTGGCGCGCGGTGGAGGAGATTGTGCCATCGAGATCGAGTTCGTCGGCCGCACCCTGGCGCGCGAACTTGCGCAAGCGGCGGAGCGCAAGCTTGATGTTGCGGGTGCCGAGTTCGACAGATGAGTCGAGGTCCTTGAAGTCGCGCCGATCCCAGACTTTTATGGCACTATTGTTGCGGTTACTGTCTTGTCCGATGCGCACACCAGCCGGATTATAGCCATAGGCACCAAATGGCGAGGTGCCGGCGGTGCCAACCCACTTGTTGCCACCTTGATGGCGGCCACGCTGTTCCTCGAGGCGTTTCCTGAGTTCTTCAAAAATCTTATCAAGGCCGCCCAAGGCCTTGATAAGTTTCTTTTCTTCCTCGGTCAGATGCTTCTCGGCGAGCTTCCGCAACCACTCGTCCGGTATCTTGGCCAGCAGCTCGGCGCCGATGTTTTCGAGACCTTTGAAGACGGAACCGAAGACCCGGTCGAAGCGGTCGAGGTTGCGCTCGTCCTTCACAAGCGCTGAACGTGACAGAAAGTAAAACTCATCTGTGCTGTAAGCAGCAACTCCCGCTTTCAGCGCCTCAATCAGCATCAGGTATTCCTTCAGCGAAACTGGAACACCGGCGATCCGCAGTTCGGTGAAGAAATTGAGGAACATCGCGCTAGCCTGATTTTCCTGTCATTCGGCCTTGGGTTCCCCAGCCTCGCTCACCAGTTCGCGGATCAAGCTGCCGAGCGTCTCCTTGGCTGATGTCTCCTGCGGAATGGGGCGGCAGACATCGCGCGCCGCCAAGCCGACGCGAGCCGTCAGGATGCCGTTCACCGCACCTTCGCCTAGCCGCGCCGACAAGCGGCCGAGCAGACCCTTGCCGACCACGTGCTGCAACAGATTGTCGGAGAGTGCGAGACCGCCAGTGACCGCGAGATGACCCAGCACTATGCGCGCCAGCCGCAGCGTTGCCAGCAGCGACGGGCGGCCGCCATAGAGTGTTGCCACCTCACGCATCATGCGAAGGTTCAAGGCGGCGACGAGAAGAATGTCGAGTGCGGCGGTCGGCGTCACCGTCGTCAGCAACGTGACACGCCGCGCCGCGTGGGCGATGATGCGGTGAGCCTCATCATCGCGCGGCGAGACGAGGTGGCGTTCGGCCAGCTTGACGCGATCGCGGCCATCGATGATGTCGGTGTCATATTGCTTCAAGTCGCGTAAGCTCAGTTGGGCATCGGCGCGGCCCGCGTAAAGATTCTGGAGATGCGAGACGGCGCGCTTGGCCGCCGGGCTGTCATCGGTGTTGATGGCGTGGGCGGCGTCTGCCTGGATGTGCTCGATGCGGCTGAGGCGGGCGAGCGCCCAGATTTCGCGAAAGATGATGGCCAATGCGGCGAAACCAGCAATTGCCGCCACGCCAAGTGCTATCCAGCCGAGAATGGGAGAGCGGACGAAGAATTCTTCCACCAGCTGAGTAACCGCAAGGCCAGCCCAGAGCGAGACGAGCGAGGCTAGAGCCGCCAGCAGAATGCCGCCCCAGCGCATGGAGCGCGACGGGGCTGGCGGTTTTGGCGGCACGACGATGAGCGCCATATCATCGTGTTCCGGCTCGAAGGTGATGCCGGTGATGGCGCGGGGCTTGCGCTTTGGAGTTTCGGCGAGTTTTTCCCCTGGCTTCGGTTCGTCGATGACGAAGGCCTTCGGATTGCGGTGGCCTTCAGTCATGCGAAGCGGTCTCCCAGCAGAAACTCCATGGCGCGGTCGAGCCTGATATGGGGATAGGCGCCGTCCTTCGGTAGGGGTGGGCGGAAGCGGATGAACCTAAGGCTGCCTTCGAGCGAGCCATCAAGCGCACTGTGGGCTTCGGCCGGCAGGTCGCCGGGGAAGATCGCTGCTTCGGTTTCGCCATCAAAGCGGCTGAACCCGAGGACCTCACCGGCCAGCGGCATGCCGGCGATGCATTCCAGCGTTTCGCTCCGTTGCTTGACGCTGGCTTCGCGTGTCGCCCGGATGGCGGCCAAGGCCAGAACTTCGATGTCGGCCCCGGCATATTCCGCCTTGGCCATGGCCTCGGCAACGATGAGCTTCAAAATATTCTCGAGCTTGTCGTGGCTGGTGTGATGCAGCAGGTCGGCCTTGGTGGCGGCAAAAAGGATGCGGTCGATGCGGCGGCCAAAGAGGTTTGAAAAGATCGAGTTCGAGCCCTGGCGGAAACACGTGAGGATCTGGGTGAGTGCCTGGCGGAGATCATTCACCGCACCCGCACCGGCATTGAGTGCCGTCAGCGTGTCGACCAGCACGATCTGCCGGTCGAGCCTGGCGAAATGGCCGAAGAAGAACGGCTTGACGATGGTTGCGACATAGGAATCATAGCGCCGCTGCAGCAGCGCGCCGAGGGACCCCCTGGGAAGCTCTGTTGACGGCAGAATGTCGAGTGGCGAAAAGGCCAGCAACGGCGAGCCGGCGAAATCACCCGGCATGAGGAAGCGGCCGGGCGGCAAGGTGGACAACGAGACATCGTCCTTGCGGCAGCGAGAGAGATAGGCGGTGAACACTTCTGCTGCGGCGATTGCCTGCTGCTCGTCGGCAGGGGCCAAGGGATCGAGGCTGGCCAGCATGCGATGCCAATCATCGGCCCATTGCAATCGTGGGGATATGCGGCTCGCTGCGACGGTGGCGGCCGACCATTCGGTAAAGCTCATCTGCATCAATGGCAGATCGAGCAGCCATTCGCCCGGATAGTCGACAATGTCGATATGCAGTTTGCCAGAGCCGAAGTTGCGGGCGATGAGGCCGCGCGGCTCATACTCCGCGGTGATGCGCAGCTGGCTGATGCGCCTGGTGCTTTCGGGCCAGTGGCGGTCCTTGCCGGAAAGTGCCGCCAGATGGCTTTCATAAGCAAAGCGCGGCAGCGTGTCGTCGGGCTGCGGTTCGAGATAGCAGCGGGTTATGCGGCCCTGCGCCATGGTCTCGAACGCCGGCATGCGGCCGCCTTTGAGCAGTGCGTGCACAAGGGCGGTGATGAACACCGTCTTGCCAGCCCGTGACAGGCCGGTGACCCCTAGCCGCACCGACGGGCTGACAAGCCCGGTGGCGAAGTCGGCAACGCCTCCCGCGGCAATGCGGCCCTGATCGAGAATAGTGGAAAATGTTGCGATATCACGTCACCCCGGTTGCCCGATAATTGGGGGCAAGTGGCCACAAACACAAGGCACAAGCTGAATGCGGCATCGTCAGCCCGGTAAATCGCGCGGGCGGATGAAATGGATGAGTTCGCCACCGGACCAACTTGTGGTTTCCCAACTGCCAGCCGCAAGCCCGATGACTGCCAATGCGGCTGTGGGAAACTTGGTCGCAAAGTTCTGGCGTTGAACGGCACCGCCGCTGCCAACGAGGCGTTTGGCGCATTCTTCGATCGATGGGTTATGACCAACGAGCATCAGCCTCTCGACATTGCCACCCAATTTGCGGATGACATCAAGCAATCTGCTTCCATCGCCGAAATCATAGATGTCATCGATTGTCTCGACAGCCGGAACCACGGCAAATTGTTGCAAGACGATCCGCAGCGTGTCCAGGGCGCGGCGGGCGGGTGAACACAGGATCGTGCCGGGGAGCAGGCCAAGCCGGTTGATCTCACGTCCCATGACCACCGCCGCCGCCATGCCGCGCTGATTCAAGGGGCGGTCGATATCGTGTTGCGAACCTTCGCCAGGGCTCGACTTGGCGTGGCGCAGGAGAAGCAGCTGACGGGGCGGATTGCGACTGGGCATGCAGTCTCCAGTTGACCGTTAAGGCTTTTGCAATTGATTGTCGTAAAACGCAGTTTGGTTCAAGTTTTACATATCGCCGAAACCATCCGCTTACGCGTTGAGTCTAAAATCGACACAAATTTGAAAGGTTTGGGTTCGTTCCGATGTTCAGCAAGCTGCAGTCGATGTTCCACCGCACCGAAGGCCAGGTCACCATCCTCTTCGCCCTGGCAACGGTTCCATTGATGATCGCGGCGGGAGCGGCCATCGACCGCATCCGGCTCGACACGACCAGAACCGAAATGCAAGCGGCGCTGGATAGTGCGGCTCTTGCGGCCGCGAACGCGGAAAATCGCACGAACAAGGAGCGCGAGATGTTGGCGCGCAAATATTTCAAGGCCAATTTCGCAAGCGCGGAAGAAGATAGCGCAGACTTCACGGTCAAAGTCTCAGCGGCGTCGGTGACCGCCAATGTGCATATCGATTATCCGATGGCCTTCATGCGCCTGGCCGGCGTTTCCTCCGCCACCATCGACATCACCGCCGAGGTCATGCGGCCGTTTGAGGGTAAAGCCGAGGTGGTCATGGTGCTCGACTACTCGGGATCGATGGACAAAAAGAACAAGTACCAGGACATGTCAGTAGCGGCAATCGGCATGATCGACGAACTCGACAAGGCGTTGAAGGACAACGCGCTGAAGATCGGCCTCGTGCCGTTTTCGGCGATGGTCTATACCAGCATGAATAAGAATTACGTGACGCAGGCCGCGGCTGGTACGACATGGACCGGCTGCACGCAGGACCGTAAATTCCCCTACAACACGACCGTCGACACGCCGACAGCCGATGCCGACACGAAGTGGGGGTTCACCAATGGAATGACCACTCCTGGCAGCGGCGCACCAAAGCCTGAGAATACCGGCAAGTACGATTGTTCCAACTACGACAGCAAAAACCTGAAGATCGTTCCGCTCACTACTAACATGTCTGCTCTCAAGACCAAGCTGAAGGACATGCGGCCGCTCGGCAACACCA
>JANLTS010000549.1:0-5636 GCA_031363045.1 Hyphomicrobiales bacterium | reverse complement strand
GTGCGCTCGTCGTCGGTGAGTCCGCGGCGCACCCGGATGGTGTTGGAGCCGTTCTTGTAGTCGCGGTCGGACATGAACTGGATGTTCTTGTAGATGCCGTCCACCGGTGATGTGAGCTTCGCGGACGAATCCGAACCCATGTAGATGTAACTGTCGTCTCCAACCAGCGCGATGAGGACTTCATGGCCTTCAACCCGGCCGCCGGAGTCGATCCGGAACTGTCCATCCTTGATGACGAAAATGCCGGGCTTGAGCGTGGCGGTCGCTCCGGTCTTTATGGTCAGGCCGCCGCAGTAGGTGCCTGGACTCAGGCTCTGAGATGTTTTGATGGTCGCCCCAGTCATCAGGCAAGCGCCAGTTTCCGGAACAGGAAGTGACGCATAGGGGTCATCGACAGGCACCGTTCCGCGAATTGGTGATGGATTGATCGCCGTGCCAGATGATCCTCCGGTCACGCCAATCATGCTGGCTGAAAGGCTCGATCTTGTGCCAGCGACTTCGATTGCAGACGAGTCAGTCGAGTTTGCCTGAATAGCGCAATCGGCAGAAAGGCTGGCGTTGCCGTAGACGTACAAGCTTTTGGGAGCGCTCTCGCCCAATGTGAGGAGGCACAGGGGTGTCGAGTCACGCTTGGTGGCCCTTGCCTTCACCTCAACGTCCAGGCTGGAGATCCCCACGGCGGCACCCAACGAGTTCTCGATCCTCGCATAGGCCGCGCCACTGACCGCTGCCTTCATGACGGTGAACGTCGGCTTCGGCATGCCTTCGGCGATGAAGTCGGCAGCACTCCTCTCGCCGAATATGCCACCGTGCTTGGAGTTGGCGTAAAAGGCCGCTTCCGCTGCAGAGACCCGCATCTTGTCCGATGCCGAGTAGCCTAAAGCCGTACCCGCCAGGACTCCAGAATCAAGCGCCGCCTGCAAGCCGGTCTTCTGCTGAAAGCCTTGCAGATAGATGACCGCCAAGCCAGATACACCAGTCAGAACCGTGAGCCCCAATGCCGTGATGACGGCTATATTGCCGCCTTCGTTTCGAGCGTATTTCCGTGAGTTCTTTTTCATCGCACGCTATTT
Organism: Hyphomicrobiales bacterium; assembly: GCA_031363045.1. Classification (GTDB taxonomy): domain Bacteria; phylum Pseudomonadota; class Alphaproteobacteria; order Rhizobiales; family Aestuariivirgaceae; genus Aestuariivirga. Next base: position 4,563 of record JANLTS010000549.1, on the reverse strand, counting down.
TTACGCCTGATCGATGAGGCTCAGATGAAGCATTTGTTGATAATTTTAACGATCAATTTGAAGTTTTCGATTGCCAGAGATTGGGCGACACTTCCTCGATCATGGGGCATTAGGTATCAAGCGCACCAAGAAAAATCCAGCCTGAGCAACTATGGTCCCGGAGAAGTGGGGCCGGTCGCGGGGCCATAGCCGTAGGTTCAAGTCTCCGAGGTCTTGTCGGTTCCCCGATGCAAACCGCAAGCCAGGGCGGAGCCAATGGGCGAAGAGGTTGACGATACCCTTAGTTCCGGAATGAGGCGGCAGACGCGCCAAGGCCAAGATGGCCCAAAAAGATATGGTCCCAACTTCTCGGGCAGAGGTATTGGGACCATATGTGTTACAGAAAGCCGCTGGACCTCGTAACGCTTTCAGCCTGTGCTTAATTGGTGAATGAACCCTTACCAAGTGTGAGCGTTCGGCCCACATTTGGGATTGGCCTCCGAGCCGACTACTTTTTTTCCGCATGAGACTTGCGAGCACGCCCTTGCTCACCGGATCAGCGACAAGGGGAAAGCTGCCTATCGGCGCGGTTACGCTAGCGCTGCCTGATGAAGCTGGCTTCGATTGTCGCCGTGCAGCCGACGGTCGCCAGCCAGTTCGTGATGCTGGTCCGGATGAAAATGGTGCGGCTGGTTTCGGTGATCGTCGCCGGGGTCATCACGAAGGATGAGAACCCTCCTGTCACGCCGGTTGCATGCTCGCCGCTGATATAGATGCGGACGCCGGTGTATGTCTTGCCGGGTCCGGGTCTGTTGTTTACGACCCGCAAGGAAGCGCCATGAAACGTGCCGACGAATGACAGCCACGAATCGGCTCCGTTGTCGCTCAGGCCGCTCGGCTGGAACACCGCACGCACGTTATTGCCGACGAAGTGGCCACCCGCCAGACATTCGGAGCCCGGCGCGGCGACGACAATCGCCTCACCCCACCAGAAAACCTTTGCGGAGGCGGAGCCCACCATCGCAAGCAACACCGAGAAAGCCAAAACCAGGGATTTCATGGCAAATTCCTTCGAAAGATTGGACTTTTGTTGGTTGACAAAATTTCACCGACATCGACCCAATGACCAGCCTACTGAGACCGAGGCTTGCGCAAATTGGCATCAATTGCAAGACCGTACCCCGGCAAATGGCGTTCGTTGCCTGCTGAGGCCGTGATGTGTCGCCATTTCTGGCGGGGAAACTTGATTTTGCATAAATCAAGACATAGTTCCCCAGTGGTTTTCGTTGCAACGCATGACAATCGGGACGTTGACGCCACTGCCAGATCGGGAGGTGGCCGCAATTCGGAAATGAGCCGCAGAATGTCGGCGAAGAGGTGTCTCGGGATAGCGACTTCGGCCATCTGGAAGGCGATTTACTGGCCATGGCTGATGACCTTGGCACCAATCTTGATGAACTTGTCCTTCAGGCTGGTCAGCGACCAGTCTGTGATCGGCTCGGGTGTTGCCAGGGTGCGCAGGAAGTTCCCGAGATCATAGGCAGCGATTGCCACCATGGACAACTTGCCGTCTATAGCACTCCCTAGGGCTTGTCTGGCAAGGTCCGGCAGTTCGTGCCGGGGAAAAGGCGGGACAGGTTCATGTAAGCCGTGACTTTCGGCCCTTCCGACGACAACACCTTGATTGTCGCCAGCACGGCGAAGAGGTCGCGCCTTGCCTGCTCCAGGTCACGCTCAAGGCTGCCGATGTGCGCCTCGATCTCAAGGCGCTTCGAGTTAAGTGTATTTACAACCTGTTCGCCCATTGGCTCCCCCGTGGTCTGCGGCTTGCAGTGGGGAACCAGCAAGTCCGAAGCGGCTTGCAACAACGGCTATGGTCCCGACTGGCCCCTACCTACGGGACCATTGCTTTTCAAACTGGCTTCTACTCGGTCCGTGCGCTTCGCAATGCTGCTGAATTGACATATCCAACAAATGGTTGGAGGCATCGGCGTCTACTTGCCACCTTAACCTCAATGGACCCAAGAATTTTGCTAGTTGCAAACGCGAATGCCGCCTTCTGTGGAAGACGGCATTCGTGGCTAGTTGATAGGACGATCAGAAATCGACGCTGGTATTGAACGTGGTGGTAGCTCCGTTAGCGGGGAGCGCAATGTCGAGGAGTCCGAGATCAATCCGCCGCAACATCGGGCCGGTATACTTCGACGGAATATCATCACCAGACAGGAAGACGAAGATTCTAGAACTGACTGAGGAGGCTGCAAGCGCGTTAGACCACAGATAAGGAATCCTTATCTTGCATGTAGCGGTAGACCCGCTCCGGGTTGCCACCACGTAACCGTGCTCATAGTATGAAGCAGCTCCAGAGCCCCAATGAAACGTACGGGTGCCGCACTGCGGGCTGGCTGTCCCACTGGGCGGGTCGATTTTTGATTTGATATTGATAGTTATGTTGTAGACAAGAGTGCCCGAACGGACTTCGGCCAACGCTACATTCGGCAGACATCCCAGAATGCAGGCAATCGCCGCAACTGTATTCCTTAAACGCATATAAATTCCTCATCACTCAGTTAGCCGCAATGTGGACTATAGCAACCGGTTTAGGCTCGGCAAGATCAATCCCTTCCTCGCAATTGCGTCGCCTGAAAGCCTCCAAATAGACATCCACCGTATGATCGGTGATCATATCGACGGGTTATTCCGGCCACGGCTTCGGCATAGGACCTGGTGCCGCCAAACTGACGGCCGACATTGCCATGGGCACAAAGCCAGTCGTTGACCCATTGGCCTTCCGGTTTTCACGCTTCGCCGATGGCAGCAAACCGCGCGCGGCATCAGGATTTTGAACCTGGAAATACGTGCCGCGGCATATCCTCCACGGCACGTGCGCTTTACAGTCGGTGATCGTTTAGTAGTCCATGCCGCCCATGCCACCGCCGCCCATGCCGCCTGGCATAGCGTTGGTGCCGGCCTTGTCTTTCGGGCGCTCTGCAATCATGGCTTCCGTGGTAATCAGCAACGCTGCAACCGAGGCTGCATCCTGTAGTGCTACGCGGACAACCTTGGTCGGATCAATGATGCCCGCCTTGACCATGTCGACATACTCTTCGGTCTGGGCATTGAATCCCCAGTTGCCGTCCTTCTCGAGAAGCTTGCCGACGACGATTGAGCCTTCGACACCGGCATTCTCGACGATCTGGCGGATCGGGGCTTCGATAGCCCTCGAGACAATATTAATGCCGGCCTGGACGTCCGAATTGGCCGACTTCAACCCTTCCAGTGCCTTCTTCGCCCGCAGCAGGGCAACACCGCCGCCCGGAACGATGCCTTCTTCAACGGCTGCTCGCGTGGCATTCAGCGCGTCGTCGACGCGGTCCTTGCGTTCCTTGACTTCGATCTCGGTCGAGCCGCCGACTTTGATAACGGCAACGCCGCCGGCGAGCTTGGCAAGACGCTCCTGCAGCTTTTCCTTGTCGTAGTCGCTCGTAGTCTCCTCGATCTGCGCCTTGATCTGGCCGATCCGAGCTTGAATGCTCGCCTTGTCGCCCTGTCCATCGACCACCGTGGTGTTGTCCTTCTCGATGCGAACGCGCTTGGCGCGGCCCAGCATGTCGAGTGTCACGTTTTCGAGCTTGATCCCTAAATCTTCCGAGATCTCCTGGCCGCCGGTGAGAACTGCCCGATCCTCGAGCATGGCTTTCCTGCGGTCACCGAAGCCCGGCGCCTTGACGGCGGCGACTTTCAGGCCACCACGCAACTTGTTGACGACGAGGGTGGCGAGAGCTTCCCCCTCGATGTCTTCCGCAACGATCAGGAGCGGCTTCGAGCTCTGTACGACAGCTTCAAGGATAGGCAACAAGGCCTGGAGACTACCGAGTTTCTTTTCGTGGAGAAGAATATAGACGTCCTCGAGCTCGGCCACCATCTTGTCGGCATTGGTGATGAAGTAAGGGGAGAGATAGCCACGATCGAACTGCATGCCTTCGACAACTTCGAGCTCGGTTTCGGCAGTCTTGGCTTCCTCAACCGTGATGACGCCTTCGTTGCCGACCTTTTTCATGGCTTCAGCAATCATATCGCCGATGGCCTTTTCGCCATTGGCAGCAATCGCACCGACTTGTCCAACTTCTTCGGAGGTCTTGATCTTTTTCGAGCGTGACTTTAGGTCTTCAATGACGGCTGTAACCGCCATGTCGATGCCGCGCTTCAGATCCATCGGGTTCATGCCGGCGGCGACGTTCTTAACGCCTTCGCGAACAATGGCTTGAGCGAGGACCGTGGCGGTGGTGGTGCCATCACCAGCCAGGTCGTTGGTCTTGGAAGCGACCTCACGCACCATCTGGGCGCCCATATTCTCGAACTTGTCGCTGAGTTCGATTTCCTTGGCGACCGTCACACCGTCCTTGGTTGTGCGCGGTGCGCCGAAGGACTTATCGATGACAACATTGCGGCCCTTGGGCCCCAAAGTCACCTTGACCGCGTCAGCCAAGATGTCGACGCCGCGGGCCATACGGGCGCGCGCGTCAGCGTGAAAACGTACTTCTTTAGCAGCCATTCTTGTCTCTCCTAATTATTCAATGAAGA
>JANLTS010000541.1:0-9414 GCA_031363045.1 Hyphomicrobiales bacterium | reverse complement strand
GATCCAGATGTCGCCGCCCTTGCCGCCATCGCCGCCATCGGGTCCGCCCATCTCAATGAATTTCTCGCGCCGGAACGACACGGAGCCAGCTCCGCCGTCGCCCGAACGCACATAAACCTTTGCCTGGTCGAGGAATTTCATGGGGCTGCCTTGTAACCTTTCGGGGGGCTGACGCCTAGTCCCCTGTGGATTCCGGGCAACAGGTCAGTTGCAATATTGCATCGCACCATATTGCCCACATTGAGAACACATTCGGAAGCTTTACGGGGCTTCTTCACCCGAACATCGACGGTCGCGTGGAGATGAACTCGACTAACCTTGAGTTCATCTGATCGACGATTGTTAAAACGGAAAGGATATACATGAAAAATTATCTGTTTGCAGGGCTTATTGCCGGAACTGTACTTAGTGCTGGGTTGGTTATGCCCGCAGAGGCTGCTTGCCGGGATATTGGAAGCTGTGCCAATACTATTCACAAATCGCAAAAACCCCGCCTGCACAAGGCGTCCGCCAAGCGTCATGTTGCAGTGCATGCTAAAAAGCATACCAAGACCCGCAGTGCCGCCAGCCGCAAGACGCGCAAGCATCGGGCGCATCGTCGTGTCGCATCGCACGCCGTGGCAGCGCCTTCCGGCCAGTCGCGCCAGGTTGTTGCGCTCATTACCAGCATGGCGCCGGCGCAAGGTGTGCCCGCATGGTTTGCGCTGCGCATCGCCAGGGTCGAATCCAATTACAATCCGCGGCTGCGTGGGGCGGCTGGCGAATATGGCGTGTTCCAACTCAAATGCGCCACCGCCAAGGGCATCGGCTTTCGTGGCGATTGCGGCGCGCTGCTCGATCCGCGCATCAACGTGCAATATGGGGTCAAGCATCTGGCGCTGGCGATGAAGTCGTCGCGTGGCAATTTGCGGCTGGCGGCGTCCAAACACAATGGCGGGCTTGGCCGCAAGACCGAGGTTCGCGGCTACGTCGCCAAAGTATTCTGAGACAGCGAAGGAGCGGAGCGTCATCGCCTCCGCTCCCTTGCCTTGGCCCAAGCGGCAGGTGAAAGTTCGAGCTTCATCACCGTAGTCGCGCCACCCGTGGCTTTCGATACACCAGCATCCTCGCCCAGTTCCATGAAACCAAGCCCCAGCAGAATGCGCCGCGAGGCTTCATTGCCGAGGCGGTAGCGCGCCACCATGCGCTGCAGCCCCATGACCTCGAAGGCATGATCGGTCACAACGTGCGCCGCTTCCGTCGCATAGCCCTTGCCCCACTGCCCTTCGGCCAGCCAATAGCCGATTTCTCCGTCCTCGATACTGATGCCACCGATCAACGCCGCCTCCCGCGTGATGGCGAGGCGCAGCACGTTTGCTTCTGCCTCGCGGCACAGATCGAGAAAGCTTTGCGCGTCCGCAGGCCGATACGGAAAGGGAATGCGCGCCGTCCATTGCGACACGTTGAAATTGTTCAGTCCACGGACAAGTGCGTCGCCGTCCCACGGTTCATGCGGGCAGAGCAGCAGCCGTGGCGTGACGAAAGTGGTCATGTAGCGTGGTTCCAAAAACGAAAACGGAGAGGTGGCGCTCCACCTCTCCGCTTCAAAACTGTTGCTGCCGGATCGGTGGATCCGGCGGCTTGTTCACAAGAGCCCGCCGGTTACTCTGCGGCCAGTGGCGGGATGACAGACACCGTCTGGCGGTCGCCCTTGGTCCTGCGGAAGGTCACGGTCCCCGCCACCACGGCGAAAATCGTGTGGTCGCGGCCGAGACCCACACCGGTGCCCGGGTGAACCTTGGTGCCGCGCTGGCGGATGATGATGTTGCCGGGAATGACAGCTTCGCCACCGAAGTGCTTGACGCCGAGACGGCGGCCCGCCGTATCGCGGCCGTTGCGGGATGAACCGCCTGCTTTCTTATGAGCCATAAGTGTTCTCCTTATTCCGTATCTTTGGCGCGGGCCTTGTCGGTCTTGGCGCGCGGTGGCTTGCCGGCCAGCAATTCGCCAGCCTGCTCGAGCCATTCTTCGCGGGCGAAGCGGCCCTTCTGCTTCAAATGCTCTTCGGCCTTGGTCACGTCGTCGGCGCTCATCGCGGCAATTGACGCGAAGGTGTTGTAGCCCAGTTCGCGCATGCCCTTTTCCATCTTGGGGCCGATGCCGCCGATGAGCGAAATGTCATCGGAAGCGCCGTCCTGCGGGATCGCTGCGAGAGTTGCCGGAGCGGCGGCGGTTACTGCTGCCTTGGGGGCCGCGGCCTTCTTGGCTGGCGTGGCGCCGCCCATGAGGATTTCGCGGATGGTTACCGAGGTCAGGTCCTGACGGTGGCCGTTGCGGCGGCGGTAATGCTTGCGGCGGCGCTTCTTGAAGATGATGAGGTGCGGCCCACGATCCTGGCTGGCGATCTCGCCAACCACGGTGGCACCCACCACGAAGGGCGCGCCGATGTCGACGGTCGAACCGTTCGACACCATGAGAACGCTGGTGAATTCAACCTGGTCGCCCGGGTTGCCGTCCAGTTTCTCGATTTGAACTTTCTGGTCGGCCGCAACGCGATATTGCTTGCCGCCCGTCTTGATGACTGCGTACATTTTTTCGTCCTTGTTATACCGCGCCCTTTGGCGCCACCGGGACCCGTGATCCGGTGGGCTTTAAGTGCTTGTTTTCACAAGCGATGTGGGTTGCCGGAGGCAGCGCAAAACGCGCCTCGGGCCAAAACCCTCCGCGCGGATGCAGGCGAGATAGGCGAAAAGCCGGGGTGAGTCAAGGCGATGGACTGGCCAAGCGGGGGAAACCATAGACATCACAGACACGCCAACATCGCGTGGAAACTTGCCAAGCAGCGTATTGGCTGTAGTCTTGGCGCTAGCTCGCCGGAGAAAACGATGAAGCGTCTTATCTTGTGCCTGATGTCCGTGTTGCTGCTGGCTTCGGGTTCCGCACTCGGCGCTGAGAAGGCCAAGCGCAAGGTTGTACCCGGTCCCAAGCCCAGCTTCGACCTGCCGATGCAGGTGGTGATCGTCAGGAGCAGCGAGAAGGGTTGCGAGCCCACGTGTCCCGAATGGATCATGGCTGAGGGCATGATCACCGCTGAAACACCAAAAGCTTTCCAGCAAACCCTGGTGCAGGCTCGGCTGCGCACCGGGGGTGCGGCGCTGCCGGTGATCCTGCATTCGGCCGGCGGTAACATACTTGCGGCGCTGCAGATCGGGTATTTCCTGCGGGCCCAAGGCGCCGATGTGGCAGTGAGCCAGACGGCCTATGCCGGTGGCTGCGGCCCCTTCGGCATTACCTGCTCGGCACCGGGCGAGGGTGGCGTCTATCGCGGGCGGCTGGTGACGCGCAATGCCCATTGCCTGTCGGCCTGTCCGCTGATCCTGGCATCTGGAATCCGGCGCCTGGCAAGTGGCGACACCGTCGTTGGCGTTCATCATTGGGGTTATGAGGTGCCGGCGGCCAAGGACAAGAAACCCCGGTTCAAGGCCAAGAAAAAAGAGACGCCCTGGGATGGCGTTGTACGCAAGATGATGTCGGACTATTTAACCAGCATGGGTATTTCACTCGATGTTGTAAGCGATATGAACAAGACGCCGTTCACGGCGATGAAGCTCTACAACACCAGGCACCGCAAGGCGCTGAAACTGGTGAGCGAACCCGGCGGTGCCGACAGCGTCACGGCGGTCAAGCTGTGCAAGCAGAAGACGCCCGCCGCCTCCTGTGTGCGCGCCAAACAGCCCTGAGGATTACGCCACCTTCTCTGCCGCCGTCTTCTCGATCAACTCCACCAGATCGTTGACGATGCGGTTGAGGTCGAAGTCCTTGGGCGTATAGACCGCCGCCACGCCGAGTTGTTTCAGCACATTCACGTCATCGGCCGGGATGATGCCGCCGGCCACCACTGGCACGTGGCTCAAGCCCGCCGCCCGCAGGCGCTGCATCACCTCGCGGACCAGCGGCACGTGCGACCCTGAGAGGATCGACAGCCCCAGAACATGCACGTGGCGGTCCGCCACCGTCTTCACGAGCTGTTCCGGGGTCACGCGAATGCCGTCGTAGATCACCTCGAGACCGCAATCGGCGGCCCGCACCGCAATCTGTTCGGCACCGTTGGAATGGCCATCAAGACCGGGCTTGCCCATCAGGAAGCGCGGCGTTTCGCCCAAGCGTGCGGCCAATGACTTGATCCGTGTACGGATGTCTTCGATTTTGGCACCGGCGTCGCTTGTTATCACCAGCGCCACGCCGGTGGGTGCGCGATATTCGCCGAACACGCCGCGCAACGCCTCGCTCCATTCGCCGGTGGTGACGCCCACCCTGGCGCAGGCAATGGATGGCTCCATGATGTTGCGGCCTTCGGTGGCGGCGCAGGTCAAATCGCCAAGGGCGGCTTTCACCGCCCCGGCATCGCGCGCCACGCGCCAGGCTTTAAGCTTCTCGATCTGCTCATACTCGACATTGTCCTTCACCGTCATGATCTGTTCGCCATCACCACCCGATAGCGGCGAAGCCTCGGTCGTAGTGAAGGCATTGACGCCGATGATTTTCGTCTCGCCGCTTTCGATGGCCTGCAATCTGGCGGTGTTGCTCGTCACCAAGGCCCGCTTCATGTAGGCGATCACCGCTTCCGACGTGCCGCCCCCCAAGCTCTGCACCTTGGCCAGTTCGGCGCGGGCTTCTGCCTTCAGCGCTTCGACCTTGCGTTCAATCTCGGTCGAACCATCGAAGAGATCGCCATACTCAAGCAGGTCGGTTTCGTAAGCGACGATCTGCTGCATGCGGAGCGACCATTGCTGGTCCCAGGGCCTTGGCAGCCCCAGCGCCTCGTTCCAGGCCGGCAATTGCACGGCACGGGCGCGGGCATTCTTCGACAGCACCACGGCCGGCATTTCGATCAGGATGCGGTAGACGTTGTTTTCCGGCTGCTGCTCGGTCAAGCCCAGCGAGTTCACTTGCACGCCATAGCGGAAGCGGCGGTGCTTCTCGTCGGTGATGCCATAGCGCTCACGGCCGATCTCGTCCCAGAGTTCGGTGAAGGCCCGCATCTTGCAAAGTTCGGTGACGAAGCGGATGCCGGCATTGACGAAGAACGAAATCTGCCCGAACACGCGCGGAAAATCTTGCTCGACCACGGCACCACTGGCCTTGACGCCATCGAGCACGGCAATCGCGGTTGCAAGGGCGAATGAAAGCTCCTGCACCGGCGTCGCACCCGCTTCCTGCAGATGATAGGAACAAACATTCATCGGGTTCCACTTCGGCAGTTCGGAAGCCGAAAAGGCGATGGTGTCGGTGATCAGCCGCAGTGAGGGAGCAGGCGGGAACACATAAGTCCCGCGCGACAGGTATTCCTTGATGATGTCGTTCTGCGTGGTGCCCGAAAGGCTGGCGCGGGGCGCTCCCTGTTCGTCGGCCACCGCGACATAGAGCGCCAGCAACCAGGCGGCGGTCGCATTGATGGTCATCGAGGTGTTCATGGTTTCGAGCGGAATGGCCTCGAACAGCATCCGCATGTCGCCAATATGGGAGATCGGCACGCCGACTTTCCCAACTTCGCCGCGTGCCAGCACGTGATCGGGGTCATAGCCGGTCTGGGTGGGGAGATCGAAGGCCACCGACAGGCCGGTCTGGCCCTTGGCCAAATTGGTGCGGAACAGCGCGTTCGACTCAGCGGCGCTCGAATGGCCGGCATAGGTGCGGAAAAGCCAGGGTTTGTCGCGTGTTGTCATGCGCCAATCGAAGCATGGCTCATGCTGCAGCGCAACTCAGACCTTTGGCCGCGGCGTGGAAGCCTAGGGAAAACAGTTGCGGTCAGTGCCGAACGGCGTCGCCTTGCAACCACCACAGCATCATCAGCGAGGCCAGCGTCATGCCGATCATCGATACCAGCATTGGCGCCTCGATGGCCGAACTTACGGGTAAGTCGATGTTTTTCAGCATCCAGTTGGATGCCATGGCACCGATGAAAAGGGCCGATATGTTCATCGGCAAGGTCAGATTGCCGAAAGACCCGGTGAACTTGGTCAAAATCAAACCGCCGATCACGGCGAACAAGCCTGTCAGCGGCAGCAAGTCAGGCGACAGGCTGGCGTAGTCCCGTGGATTTCCGAAGAAGCTGTAGATCAACTCTTCCATGACACTAATCCTTTGACCTTGTTCGGCACAGCTGTTGTCGTGATCTTCTTATAACTCTGTTTACGGTGTTAACCAACCTGAGGATGCAGCAGTGGTGGAGGAGTCCTCACCGGCGGCGGGTCAATTTTTCTCAATCTTGGTGGAGATTTGAGGGGAATTTGAGTTGAGCGCCGGGGAGCTTGCGGTAGCGGTCGGGGATAAGACTGGTGAAAGGGTGCCACCCATGCAAAAACAGGGTTGCATGACGCTGGTGCCAGAGCTTTTCATTCAATTGAATGTCCATCAACTCGCCAACAGGAGATAGAGCATGTCTTGCAATTTCTTACGGGCCTTCGTCGTGGCTTTCACCCTCGCAGCGCTTTCCGACGGGGCGCGGGCTGACGTCTATGCCTCGCCTCCGGTTTATGGCGGTGGCGAGTTCACCTTCAACGGCCTCATCGGTTGCCGCATCTTCAACGCCGGCAGCACAAGGGTGGATGTCATTCAACGCCGCATTTACAGCAGCGCCAACACGGCAATGACAATCAAGTTCGACAATTGCGACGTGCCGCTCGGGGTCAACAAGTATTGCGTCTATACGGCTGCATCGAACGGCAATAACGCCTATTCCTGCAAGCTGGTCACCAGCCAGTCGAATACCGAGCTCAGAGGTGTTGCGGAATTCATGTCGTCGACGTTCGTGATCCTCAACGCCTTGCCGATGGAGAAATAGCAGCAACGGGCTGCGGCGTGGGGAATACCCGTCTGTTGCTCTGCGGTGCCCCTTTTGTTGCAGTGCAAAATCCGTTAGCCTTGGCTATCCTGTCCTGAATAAGGAGACTGCCATGAGCCAGACCGCCGCCACCCACACGCCCGCCAATCCCAACGAGCCGGTGAAAGACATCTATGAGATCGGCGAGATTCCGCCCTTGGGCCATGTGCCGGCCAAGATGCACGCCTGGTGCATAAGGCAAGAGCGGCACGGGCCACCCGATACCGCCATGCAGCTCGAAGTCGTTCCCACCTGGGCGATCGGCGAGGACGAGTGCCTGGTGCTGGTGATGGCGGCGGGCGTCAATTACAACGGCGTGTGGGCGGCGCTCGGCAAGCCGATTTCGCCGATCGACGGACACAAGAACCCCTATCACATCGCGGGCTCCGATGCGTCGGGCATCGTCTATGCCGTGGGTGCCAAGGTGCGGCGCTGGAAGGTCGGCGACGAGGTTGTCGTCCATTGCAATCAGGATGACGGCGACGACGAGGAGTGCAACGGCGGCGACCCGATGTTCTCGAACTCGCAGCGCATCTGGGGTTACGAGACGCCGGATGGCTCCTTCGCGCAATTTAGCCGCGTGCAGGCGCGGCAATTGCTGCCGAAGCCGGCGCATCTCTCGTGGGAGGAAGCCGCCTGCTACACGCTCACCCTTGCCACCGCCTACCGCATGCTGTTCGGCCACCGCCCACATGTGCTGGGGGCGGGCCAGAACGTGCTGGTGTGGGGGGCGAGCGGCGGCCTGGGTTCGATGGCCATCCAGCTCATCGCCACGACGGGCGCCAATGCCATCGGCGTCATCTCAGATGACGACAAGCGCGACTTCGTCATGCAATTGGGCGCCAAGGGCGTCATCAACCGCAAGGATTTCAAATGTTGGGGGCAGATGCCGCAAGTCGGCACACCGGAATATAATGACTGGATGAAGTCGGCGCGCGATTTCGGCAAGGCCATCTGGGCTTTCACCGGCAAGGGCAACAATGTCGACATGGTGTTCGAACATCCGGGCGAGCAGACGTTCCCGGTCTCGGTGCTGATGTGCAAGCGCGGCGGCATGGTGGTGATTTGCGCGGGCACCAGCGGTTTCAACCTGACGATGGACGCGCGTTACCTGTGGATGCATCAGAAGCGCGTGCAGGGTTCGCATTTTGCCAACCTGCTGCAGGCCTCGGCCGCCAACAAGTTGGTGCAAGCGCGGCGCATCGATCCGTGCATGTCGGATGTCTATTCGTGGTCCGACATCCCCAAGGCGCATGTGAAGATGTGGAAAAACCAGCACCGCCCCGGCAACATGGCGGTGCTGGTGAGCGCTCCCACCACCGGATTGAAGACGCTGGACGATGCCATTGAAGCTGCGAAGTAGGAGTTAATATGGGAACCTGGGGAGCTGGAAGTTTTGACAGTGACGATGCTTCTGATTTCATCATAGAGTTCGAAAGAAGGGGAGTTAAAGCGCTATTTGATGCTTTTGATGCTGTCAAAGTTAGTTATCTTGAGGCACCCGAAGCTCAAAGGGCGATTGCGGCAGCTGAGATAGTGGCGATTGTGACCGGAAAATCAGGGCCCAGCGTATCCAATCTGCAAATCGCCTTTGGACTCCACGCGGATTCTGTCACAAGGGAGCTACCGACATTGGTGAACCATGCTGTCCAATCAATCCAACGAATAATGTCAGAGAACTCGGAGCTGGCGGAGCTCTGGGAGGAGGCAGGTTCCTCCGAATGGCTGCTGGCTGTTGACGATTTGCTTGTGCGGCTCACGAAGTAAAGGACCCGTCGCATCGCTGCGCAACCTTGGCCCCAAGTCGGCGCTGATGCTGGCCGAGGCTGGTATTCGAAGCATTGAGGAGCTGCGCGAGATCGGCGCCGTCAAGGCCTATGCCCGTGTCAAACAGATGCGATCGCGCGGTGCTTCACTTAATCTCTTGTGGTCGATGGCGGCAGGCCTTGCGGATCGCGGCTGGAATGATCTGTCTACGGACGAGAAGGCAGCGTTGGTGTCCGAACTGAAGGCTCTACGGCGGTAACCTGTATCAGTTCTTCGCGGTGTGGTGGATTTATCCTTCTCCGCCTGTCAAGGCGGGGAAGGTGGCGCGCGCTTCGGCGCGTGACGGATGGGGGCTTTCGCTTGCCGCGCGGAGAAGGATGATACCTTCAAACCCCATCATCCCCATTCCGCCGCACCCTGAGCAGGCGGCGGATTTCGAGCACGCGGTTCAACTCGCCGCCGAGGATCAGCACGAGGGCGGCGAGATAAACAAAGAACATCGCCGCGAAGAGACCCGACAGCGAGGCGTAGGTCGAGGCGAAGGTGTTGAAGTTGATGAGGTAGATCGAGAAGGCGCTCGACAAGATCACCCATACGACGACGGTGAGCACCACGCCTGGCAGCACGTCCAGGACATTGAGGTGCTTGGCTGGCAGAACGCGATGGCAGATCAGCAAACCAATCACCATCAGCACGAAGGCAATCGGATAGCGCAGTTGATCGAGTGTCGCAAAATTGTTGCGAAAGCCCGGCGCCTTGGCCTCAATCGCCGCGATCACCACCGG
>JANLTS010000114.1:0-4090 GCA_031363045.1 Hyphomicrobiales bacterium | reverse complement strand
CTCGCCGCAGCAGGCTACAACTTCCGCCTCCTCCTCAACTGGCTGAGAGATTTTTTGCGCCTGTGTTCGCCGCTGCTCCGTGCTCTCACAAAACCCGTTCAGGCGTGAAAGATGAATTGTTCACGATCAACTAAATAGCTGGCCCTTTCTTTTTCGATGACAGCTGTTTCATGTTGCGGCCAAAGCGGGCCTTGGCTTGCCCGGCGAGATCATCGGTCAACCGCACTTTGAGCCGCATGCGGCCATCCTCATGGGCTTTGCGGATCATCACCTCACCGCGCTCGTGCAGCCAAGCCTGCCCCTGTCCGTCGGCCGGGTCGAGCCAGATTTCGTAGATCGTATCCTCCGCACCAAGCCTGCCCTCGACGAGTTCGAGCAGTGGCCCGATGCCTTCGCCGGTAATTGATGACAGCAGCACGCAGCCGGGCTTCCGCAGCGCTTGCACCTCGCGCGCTGCGCGTTCTTCCGGCACCAGCAGGTCGAGCTTGTTCCAGACTTCGATAATCTTGCCGCGCCGGGCCTCGTCGATGCCAAGTTCAATCAACACGCGGGTGACGTCCTTGGCCTGCGCTTCGGTGTCGGCATGCGCCACATCGCGCACATGCAGGATGACATCGGCCACTAGCACCTCCTCCAGCGTAGCACGAAATGCGGCGATCAGCGAGGTTGGAAGATCGGAGATGAAGCCCACGGTATCGGAGAGGATGACCTTGCGGCCATGCGGTAGAGCTATCACCCGCATTGTCGGATCGAGTGTTGCGAACAACAGGTCCTTGGCCAGCACCGTGGCGCCACTCAGGCGGTTGAACAGCGTCGACTTTCCGGCATTGGTGTAACCCACCAGCGCCACCACCGGATAGGGCACGCGCTCGCGGCCCTTGCGGTGAAGGGCGCGGGTTTTCATAACCGCCTCAAGCTGCGTTTCGATGCGGCTGATGCGTTCCTGGATGAGCCGCCGGTCGGCTTCGAGCTGGCTTTCGCCGGGACCACCGAGGAAGCCAAAACCGCCGCGTTGGCGTTCAAGATGCGTCCAGGAGCGGACCAGGCGGCTCTTCTGATACTCGAGATGGGCGAGTTCCACCTGCAGCGTGCCTTCGCGCGTTGAGGCGCGGCGCCCAAAGATTTCGAGGATGAGGCCGGTGCGGTCGAGCACCTTCGCGCCCCATTCGCTTTCGAGATTGCGCTGCTGAATCGGCGAAAGCTGGGCATTGACGACGACAAGCTCGGCTTCCGCCGCCTTCACCTTTTCGGCGATTTCGGCTACCTTGCCGGAACCGAGCAGCGTCGCCGGACGCGGCGCTGATACCGGTGCGATGATGCCCTCGATGATCTCCAGGTCAATCGCCCGGGCGAGACCCACAGCCTCTTCCAGCCGCGCTTCGGCGGCGCGGTCCGACGATGCCTTCGCTTTGCGGTCGCGGCGTTCGACATGCAGGACCATGGCCCTGGTGAGCGTTGGACCCTCGATCTGAAAGTCGACCCCGCCTCCAGTCTTGGCGTTCTTGCGGACGGTCAACCGCCAGCCTGCTCTTCATCGAACAGGCTGATCGGACCGCCGGGCATGATGGTTGAAATGGCATGCTTGTAAACCAGCTGGGACATGCCGTCGCGGCGCAACAATACGCAGAAATTGTCAAACCAGGTGATAACACCCTGAAGTTTCACGCCGTTGACGAGAAACACGGTGACGGGGATTTTCTGCTTGCGAACATGATTGAGGAACGTGTCCTGCAGGTTCTGCTGTTTTTCTTGGGCCATTGCTTTTCTCTTTGTTGGGCCATTCCGGCACTTGTCAAACTAGCATGTTTTGCGGCGCGGTGAAATTTCACACTTCGACGTCTTCTTCGCTGCGGCTGGAGAGCCCCAGAAGCTTGATCTTGCGGTGGAGGGCTGATCGTTCCATGCCGATAAATTGGGCGGTCCTGGAGATGTTTCCGCCAAAACGGCCCAGTTGCGCAGTGATATAGTCGCGTTCGAACTCTTCGCGCGCCTGGCGCAGCGGGTGCACCAGCAAATGTTCGATGCCGAACGTCGCAGCTTGCGACCCCGAGCCACCGGTATCAGATGGCAGCATGGCTGATGTGATCTCAGAAGATGGCTCTCCCGGCGCGATAATGAGAATACGTTCCACGTTGTTGCGCAGCTCGCGCACATTGCCCGCCCATTCGCGGGTTTGCAGCACGGCGATGGCATCTTCCCCGAATTTGCGGACAGGCTGCCCAGCGGCCAGCGAATAGCTCTTGGCAAAATAGGAAATCAGTTCCGGAATATCCTCGCGCCGTTCGACGAGGCCCGGCACGTGGATGGGCATGACGCTCAGGCGATGATACAGGTCCTCGCGGAAGCGCCCCAGGGCAATAAGCGAGAGCAGATCGCGGCTGGATGACGACACGACGCGCACATCGACCTTCACCTTCTTGGCGCCCCCCACTCGTTGGAATGTCTGGTCCACCAGCACGCGCAGCACCTTGCCCTGGGTTTCAATCGGCATGTCGGCGAGTTCGTCGATATACAGCGTACCGCCGTGCGATTCCTCCAGTGCACCGACGCGTCTTGCGGCACCTGAATCGTCCTCGACGCCGAAGAGTTCCTCTTCCATGCGTTCAGGTGCCATCGTCGCGGCACTCAAGGTCACAAATGGCCCGTTGGCGCGGAGCGACATGGCATGGAGCGAGCGGGCCGCCAGTTCCTTTCCCGCCCCCATCGGACCGGTGATCAGCACCCGGCTGTTGGACGGCGCCACCTTCTTCAGCAGCAGCCGCAATTGCCGCATGGCGGCCGATGAACCAAGAAGCTCGGAGTCAGTACCGGAGCGGCCTTTCAGTTCTTCATTTTCGCGTTTCAAGCGTGAGGTCTCAAGGGCGCGGCCGACGACCAGGATCAGCCGGTCAGCATTGAATGGCTTCTCGATATATTCATAGGCGCCACGCTTGATGGCGGCGACGGCGGTTTCGATGTTGCCGTGGCCCGAGATGATGATGACCGGAACGTCCGGGTGCTTTTCCTTGATGATGTTCAGGAGATCGAGGCCGTCGAGCTTCGAACCCATGAGCCAGATGTCGAGAATGATCAGCGACGGACGCCGTTGGCTGATTTCCGCCAGAGCGGCATCGGAATTATGCGCCAGCCGGGTCTCAAAACCCTCGTCTTCGAGGATGCCGGCGATCAGCCCGCGGATGTCGGCTTCGTCGTCGATGATGAGGATATCGGCTGCCATTGAAACTCTCTTCTATTCCGCCGCCGTGCTGGCAGCCGTGAGCTTGTCGAACAGCAAGGTAACTTGCGCGCCTTGCACCTCAGCGCCATGACAGGGCGGCGCCTCTTCCAGCAGCAGTCGGCCGCCATGTTCTTCCATGATGAGCTTGACGATGGCAAGCCCCAGTCCGGTGCCTTTTTCGCGTGTGGTCATGTAGGGTTCAGCCAGGCGGTGACGGTTTTCCTTTGGCAATCCGATGCCATTGTCGGAGACGCGGATAAAGGGCTGATCAGCCTTCAGGCCGGCTTCGACCAGAATGTGTCCACGTGGTTCGGCAGAATCCTGCAGCCGCGCTTCGATCGACTCGCGGGCGTTCTTGACGAGATTGGTGATAGCTTGGGTGATGAGGCGGCGGTCGAACGGGAATACGAATTCGCCACCACCGACATCAAGTTCAATATCGATGTCGGAGGACGACACCCGCTGCAACACGGTGGCATCGCGGACGATGGCCGCCAGCTCCAATGGTTCGAGTGCTGCCTTTGGCATGCGTGCGAAGGATGAGAACTCGTCCACCATGCGGCCAATGTCGCCGACTTGCCGGATGATCGTATCGGTGCATTGATCGAACACATGCTTGTCGGTCTGGATCTGGCTGCCATACTTGCGCTTCAGCCGTTCGGCGGAAAGCTGGATGGGGGTCAGCGGATTTTTGATTTCATGGGCGATGCGCCGCGCGATATCGGCCCAGGCGGAATTGCGCTGGGCTGACACGAGGCTGGTGATATCATCGAATGTCAATACATAGCCATGCTCCGCATCATCAGAGCGCTCCGTGGTGATGCGTACAAAAAGATTTACTTCACGCCCCTCCACCAACATTTCAACATGGCC
>JANLTS010000514.1:0-18498 GCA_031363045.1 Hyphomicrobiales bacterium | reverse complement strand
AGCTTGCCCTTCACATCCTTCACATACTCGCAACGCAAGCCAACGGCAGCACCGTTCTTCACCAGCACCTTCTTCGGCGCCACCCAGTGCTTGATCTTCACACCCCTGGTCTGTGCCAGTTCCTGCTCGAAAGCACTGGCTTTCATGTGAGCGGCACCGCGGCGATAGAGAATGGTCACATCCTCGGCCCCCAGAAGCTTCGATTGCACCGCGACGTCGATGGCCGTCATGCCGCCACCGATCACCAGCACGCGCCGGCCAATCGCCAGTCGCGACAGGTCCTTCGCCTGCCGCAGCTCGGCGATGAAATCGACGGCATCTTCAATCCCGTCGGTGTCCTCGTCCTTTGCGCCCAGCGCATTCACACCCTGCAACCCGACGCCCAAGAACACCGCATCAAATCGCTGCTGCAAGTCCGCGAGCTTCAATTTCTTGCCGAGCGGCCTGCCATGCTCAACCGTGATGCCGCCAATCGCCAGCACGAACGCCACTTCCTTCTGCGCAAAATCATCGACCGCCTTGTAACTGGCGATGCCAAACTCGTTGAGCCCGCCGGATTTCTTCCGCGCCTCGAACACCGTGACCGCATGCCCATGCATGGCGAGGCGATGCGCGCAGGCAAGCCCCGCCGGACCAGCGCCGACCACCGCCACGCTTTTGCCGCTGGATTTGGCCCGCACATAAGGATGCTTCGGCTCGCGCATCGCCACATCGGTGGCATAACGCTGCAGCATGCCGATCTTCACCGGCTTGCCCTCGGCCACTTCACGCACACACACTTCCTCGCACAGCGTCTCGGTCGGGCAGACGCGCGCGCACATGCCCCCTAAGATATTCTGGTCGAAAATCGTCTTGGCCGCACTCATCGGATGCCCCGCCTGGATCTGGCGGATGAACATCGGAATGTCGATGGAGGTGGGGCACGCCGTCATGCACGGCGCATCGTGGCAGAAATAGCAGCGGTCGCTTTCAACCAGCGCCTCATGGGCATCGAGCGGCGGGTGCAAGTCGGCGAAATTCGCCGCATACTCCGCCTTGCCGAGACGCTTGCCCGCGATATCGGGCGCCCTGTCCACCATCCGGGAATCCTCCAGAAGCTAGGTTTTATGCACTGATTTGAAGGATGACAGAATTTGTTCAAATGGTCAAATTTTTAAGTCTTGCATTTTCAATACCCGAATCGCTGCATCAAAACTCGGCAACCCTGATTGATTGCCGCAATGTCTTCCTGCCGCAACACCGCGCCGTGGCGGCCGGCTCTGGTCGGCTCGATGGGCTGGCCATAGAGGGGTGAATAGGAAGGATAGTTCGGAACAAAATCGTCGACTGCTGCATAGCGCGGCCAGTGCCCCGCTGGATCGAAAGTGTTGCATTGCATGCCGGTGAATTCATTGATCCGCACCAGCGTCAGGTCGAACGACCGCAGCAAGTCTTCGTAACGCACAAACAGGAACCGCCCCGGATCGCGGGCCTCGGCAGCGAAGATCGGGTCATAATAGCGGTTGAGCTTTCTGATCAAACCTGGAACCTGTTCGAGTTGAACTCCGGAGGGGTCGAGCGTTCCATCTTCGCGGCGGATTCGTACTTCGAGTTCGGATGTGATCTGGTCTCGCGGATCGCGGACTGATACGGCGAACCGTGCTTCGGGCACGGCGTCCATCAGCTGGCCGAGGCAAAAAGCGAATTCCGGGCTCTTGATCACAATGTTCCCAGGCTTGCCATGTCGGGCTGACGTGCGCTGTGCCAGATCTCTCAGCATCCCGGCGAAGTAATTCGTGAGATCGGCTGTGTCTGCAAAAATATGCTTGCTGAAGTCCGAGAAATTGTAAGGATCGGTGGCCCAGTCCAGGACTTCCATCAGCTTGCAGATGAGCATGCCTTCGCCAATGACTGGATTGGCATCTGTATCCGCACATATTACGGCATTGAGCAGGGTTGTGCCGGTGCGCCGCCCGCCGGTCACAAAGATAAAATTCAAAGCCACTTTCCGTTCCTTTGCTCCAGCGGAGACATATTCCATGCCACGTGCAATCGCTAGTAATGCCGAGGTTCACCCTGCGGCTTCAATCTCAAATATGAGAGATCCCTCCCGACAAAAAGCACATGGAATCCGGGAACTTGTCATTCGAACGACCGCGGTAACCGCTGAATGCACCAAATGCAATTACCTCGGCACACGCACAGTGCTCCTGAAACGCCTGCTGGCAACAGAGGTGGCCTCCAGAAGTTACGCCTTGCTGATAGCATGGAGCATGACTGAATTCATTCAGGCGGTTGAGGTGTTTCATGCGCCTGGAGCTCTCCCTGCCGGTGCGCCAGGTCGAGCATTTGCCGGTAGGCTCCGAAGGAAGCGCGCATCATAATGTCGAGTTTTTCGAGCGATGTGAGTGAAATTTTCCGCGCCTGTTCGCGTTCCTTGTTTTCGACCATCAGATCGCGATGGGTCGCCTCAACGGCATCGGTCAGCGTGAGGCCGAGAAACTGGAACAGACTCCTGACCTCCGAATCACCCTGGAACAACCGCTCATAAACAACGACATGAAGCTGGATGAGGTCGGCGGACATGAGTGTCTGCTTCAGGGAACGGTTCCACTCCGAAATGGCCTCGGCGCTGCCGCGCTCCCACGGCCAGCCATCTGTGCGCCCGCTGGCCCGTGCCTTGCGCGCCCGCATATTGAAAGAATCGGCCACATCAAAGATATTGCGCAACATGAACACGATCCGTGGCCGTTCGAAATTCCGCAAAAGCCTGGTGTAGTCGAGGGCAATCGGCGGAATCTTGTCGCCGATAAACCGGCACACTTCAAAGCGCCCATACAGATCGCCATAATAGGGTTCCAGCTCGCGATGATGACTGTCGCTGGGAAGAATGATTTTACAGAACCGCTCTCTTTCGAAGAGTGACTGCGGAAAGTCATTCTCGTAGAAGTAATGATCGGCAAATCTCTCGCGGCCAAGGCCAATTGCCGGATGCACCCGCAACAGGTTGCTCAAGACCGACGTTCCCGAGCGCGAGCACCCGGTTACGAACATGAACTCCTGATTGATATGATGCATCGCACTCGGCAAGGTTGCTATATTGACCGGCACACGTCTTCAGCCATGTTGGCGCCTAGCCGTTTAAGGTTCCATTGTCTCAATGTCCACGGGCTGCGGAACTTCAAAAAGGAAAACGCCCGCCGGTAGCACGACGCACGGTATTCCGAAACACGCCGTTCGGCCCGTCAAGCGGCATTTGCATGAAAGCGTCGAAGGCCGTTACCTCGGCAAACACCCGATGTCGGTGAAACGCCGATGTCCGCATATAGTGCAGCAGCACGATGTTGTCTGCTTCGTCAGGATGTATGCGCTCGGCCAGCGGATCATTTGGAAAGTTGTAGCGGAGCGGCAAGGCGCGCGAGGCAACTCCAGCCCGCTCGACGGCAAATGGCACCGCGATCTGTTCATAAAACCGGTTGTCGAGAATCTCGCGGACGCGCGGAATGGTCCGTTTGTGTTCGCCATGGAAACGCGCCAGCAACTGCGGCGTTCCGGCCAGAAACCCCAGGTTGATGTAGAACGGACAGCGTCCGGGAGTGTCCTCGCCCTCGCGCCGCAGCGTATAGCGGTAGGGCATGCCGATCTGATATCCGAGCACCCGTTGCGACAGCTTCGACCACAAATCTTCGACACTCTCAAAATGTGGTGGCGGCGGCATGCGCGTATCCTTCAACGGCGGTGCGAAATGCGCGACGCAGCCCGCAATTGCCGGCGACCGCACCATTTCATCAAGAAACTCTCGTGGTATGGGCCGCAGCAGCAGCGTGTCGGCATCGCAGATCACCGCTACATCGGCTCTGGGATCAATCGATTCGTAAGTCAGCATCGACTGCGCCAGATCGTCTTCGCGTTGACCGCGAGGCGTGCTCAGATAGCGCAAATCCACCCGCTCCAGGGGCTTGCGCCAGCGTGGCGGCAGTGGCTCCTGTTGATCTGTGCCAAGACAAAGCGTCAGCAGCGCCGCCTGATGCTCGCCGCCATGGTGATCGAGCAGTAAGCGGAACATCGCGGCTTGCGAGAAAAACGCTGCGCTGGCTTCGCCACACATCACGAACTGAAGTTTCATTGCCCGCCGCCGGTTTGCGCCACGCCTGCAACTGGCTATATACCCAAGCCCGGGTATATTCCACCGCGCTTGGCACTCCTGCCGTAGCGATGGAATCAACAGGATCAACCGCGTGGATTGGCAGACGTTCTGGAACGACCATCCTGCGGCGGCAGGAGAAACCGAATTCCTCGTCCAGGTCGGGCATACGATCGATGGCAAGCCCTATGACGCGGCACAATTCGCGGGCATGGTAAATCAGGTGCGCCATGGTCTCGATCTCGGCGCAGATGACTCGCTCCTCGACCTGTGTTGCGGCAACGGCGTCATAACCCGTCACTTGGCCCAGCATTGCCGCCATGTCACAGGTGCCGATTTCTCTGCCGTTCTCATAGACCGCGCCCAACGCCATCACTCCGCGCCAAACGTGAGTTACCGTATGCTCGACGCTCTGGCCCTCGAATCGGCGGCGTTTCCGGGCGAGGCGCCCTTCAGCCGCATCTGCATCTATGCAGCACTCCAGCACTTCCAGACCCACCAACTTGCGCTGGTGTTGCAAGGCATGCTGATGCACGCGGCGCCAGGCGCCATATTCTTTATCGGCGGCATTCTCGACCAGCGCCGGAAGGATGCTTTTCTCGACACGGCGGAAAAGCGCAAGGCTTACGAAGACTATCGTCAAAGCGGCCGCGACCGCCTCGGCACATGGTGGCAACCCGCGCAGTTACAGGCTGAAGCGGCTGCACGCGGCTTAACCTGCGAGATCGATGATAGCAGCAGCGGCAGGCCCGGCGGCCATTATCGCTTCGATGCCCGCTTCAAGTGCTGAACAACCACTGATGAACACAGGATACCAATCCGCAGCCTATGCCCTTGCCTTGTCGGAAGGGAGCCTCGCTCTGCCGCTCTCGAAGTCGCGCGCCATTCTCGTCATCAGGCGGATACCGGGTCACACCGCGGAAGATGCAGCGGCACCCTATCCCCTTCTGCTCAGCTCCAATTGGGACGGCCTCGCCGCCGATATCGCCGCGCTGCCATCCTCGCTTGTAAGCCTCACGGCAGTGACCGATCCCTTTGCTTGTTGCAATGAGGACGAGCTTCGCGGGGCATTCAATCATATCGTCCGGCCCTACAAGCCTCACTTTATTATCGATCTCACGCGGCCGCTGGAAAGCTTCGGCGATCGCCACCATCTCGGTTGCGCCCGCAGCGCCCTCAAGAAACTCGACATCGAATGTTGCGCGGCACCTCTCGATCACTTCGAAGATTGGCTGGCGCTTTACGCAGTGTTGGTTGCAAGACATGGCCTGCGCGGCGCAAGCATCATGAGCCGCGAATCTCTGCGGCGGCAGTTTGAGGTTCCCGGGTTCAGGCTGTTCCGCGCCACCAGCGACGGGCGGACGGCGGGTATGATCGCCATCATGGAAACCGCTGGCCGCGCCTATTTTCATCTAGGTGCCTATAGCGAAGACGGTTACCGCCTCAAGACCTCCTATGCCCTGGTGCGCACCATCATCGATCACTATCAGCGCGCCGGTTTCAGCGCCATGTCGCTTGGCGCCGGTGCCGGAGCCTTTGGTGCGGGAGACTCAGGTCTCACCCGTTTCAAGCGCGGTTTCGCCAGTGGCAGCCTGATGACCTATCTCTGCGGCCACATCATCGATGCCGGGCGCTATAGATCGCTGTCGGCCGCCATGGCGGATCGTGAAACAGCTTACTTCCCCGCTTACCGCGCCGGAGAATTCGATTGAGATTGCCCGGCACCTGGGCGATAGCACCGGCCACCGAACACCGGAGAGCAGCTTGACCACTTCCAATGTGAAGACCTACGAGACCTATGGCCGCTCGACCTTTATTTACGACAGCTATATTCCAAACGCCAACTATGCCGAAGGCGCCAGGCGTCTCGCAGCACAAATCC
The DNA here is from genome assembly GCA_031363045.1 of Hyphomicrobiales bacterium. GTDB lineage: Bacteria > Pseudomonadota > Alphaproteobacteria > Rhizobiales > Aestuariivirgaceae > Aestuariivirga. The sequence continues at coordinate 12,493 of JANLTS010000514.1, read as the reverse complement.
GGCGTGTCAACCCGGCGGCGCGTACGCTGCTCGATGTTGGTTGCGGCTCGGGAAAATATCTTGAGACTCTCCGCCACGAGTTTGATTGCGAAGGCCTAGACCTGGCCGATGGATTTCTTGAAATAGCCAGAAAGCGCTGTCCCGGTCTGCCGCTTCACAAGGCCAACATGATCGATTTCGATCTTGGCCGCCGCTTTGATGCCATCTCCTGCCTGTTCCTGGCCATCGCCTACGTGGGCTCGCTCGAAAACATGCAGCGCGCCGTTGCTCAGATGGCCCGCCATCTCAATCCCGGCGGCGTATTGCTGATCGAACCATGGCTCTATCCCGAAAATTTTTGGGAACACCGCTTGACCAGCGAGTATGTCGACGAGCCTGACCGCAAGATCTCACGCATGTTCATTGCCAAGCGCGAAGGCAGACTGTCGGTCTATGACATTCATTACTTGGTGGGAACGCCCGGTGGCATCGAGTATTTCATCGAACGCGAGGAACTCGGGCTGTTCACCCATGCCGAATATCTGGCGGCCTTCGAGAACGCCGGCCTGAGGGTCAGCTACCATGCCAAGGCAGGCCTGTTCGATGCCCACAACATCGGCATGTATCAAGGCATCAAGGCTTGAAGGTTCTTGATCCGCTTGGCGAACAACGAGGCAATGACGGGCTCTTGCACGCCTTGCTCGCGGTAGAAATTCTCTAATCCGCAATTGCGGATGATCGCTGGCGCATAGCGCCGCCCCCAGGTCCTGAGCGGTATGTCATGCACATCATAGAACCAGGCATGCAAGGCTTGTCCGAGGTCGAGCGTGAACACATCAGAATCGGTGCTGAACAGCCGCACCTGGAACCAGAAAGCAAACGACGAGCCTTGCAAGAGAAACAGCGGCTTGCCGAGTTTCATCCTTGCAGCCGCTGACCGTGCTTCGGCAATGCGCGCCCGGCAAACGTCGAGAAGTGTCCGCCGCATCGGATAACTGAACTCGGACGGAATGACGATATGGCTGAACCACGGCAGCCGCCATCGCTGCCCCAGCGAGGCCAGCACATCGGCTCCCATCAGGATCACCGGCCTGCCACGCGCCAGTTCCGGCAGCTGTTGCAAATCGCCAGACAGCAGCCAGCGCTTGAAGACATTGGCATCGTAGATGTCCTCGCCAGGTGCAAAGAACCGCGCGAATAGATCGAGCCGTTCGACGTCAACGGGATAGATCGTCGCCGAACCCTCGAAGATCTCCTCATCCGCTGTCGGATTACCCTTGAAGGCGGCAGACATCAGAAAATCGGCATGGCGCGGCCTGGATCTGAGATCGGCTTCCAGCTCGATCATGAAGTTCTCGGCGAAATTATCGTAAGACTGAAGCAGTTCCTCGCACAGGCGATAGGCGAGCATGGTCAGTTCGGCATCGCTGGCCCTGCCGTCCAGCACTGCTGCAAGTTGCCTTCGGTAGTGACTGGCGAAATAAAATCCATCCCAGTCGCCATGCGAAATCCGCGCGAAGGCGAATGGCCGTTCAGCCCGCAAGCGGTCAAACAACTCGGCTGCCGCCGGCGTTTTCAGCACATAGCTGCGCCCTCCCGCCGTGAAGGGCGTCTGCCGTGCCATCGCAAAGTGTGGGGCGTAAGCGACCGTTGCCATGGGGTCGAGGCCACCAGGGCGGTCGGGATCAATGTCGTCGGGCGCAATGAGTGGCCCCGGCAATAGCGATTGAACACGATGGCGCGGCTGGCCGGCGGCGTATCCTTCGATGGCCTGCTCCAGCAGCTGCCGCACTGGCAAACCGGACTGGTGCAGGCGCATGACGAGTGGATCACATGCCGGGTTTGGCTTCATCCCGGCGGCAAAGCCGGAGGTCAGAAAATGTGCTGCCGGACTTTGGTCTGCAAGAATCTCACGGCCATAGCAGGCGGCATAGTAGCCTTCGTCCACAAGGCCGCTGCGCCGCAATCTGTCCGCGATCTCCATATTCTGCCCGAGACTCTGCATGTAGCGTTTGCTCTAGCTCCGCAAGCCCGGGCGATCAAGCAAAGGGAGCGGCCTCGTGGCTGGATGCGCGGCATGCCGGAACGTGTGGATCGGCGTATCAACGGCCTGTATTCGCTTGAATGTGTCCTTGGCGCGATGATAGTCTGGCAACCGGGATATTGGGTCGCACTTTCACCATTGTGGGCCAGATGGCCGGAGGTGAAGGACATGGGCGCTGGCGGGCGAAGGCTTGCTCGACGTCCACCGTTCAGACCATGACATGACAGCGGTAAGGGCAAGGCGCGGAACGTTTGATGAGCGATGGTGGCAACCTGCCGAAATCTTCGAAACAGCACAAAGAGATTTTACCGCCGCTGGTCAAACCGGCACAGCCGCGAGCCGATGCGGCTGACCGCGAAACTGCGACTGCGAGGATCATTGCCGAGAGTCCGTTGTTTGATGCCGAATGGTACGCGGCCAACCATGTGGATGTCGCCAAATCGGGGCTGACGCCCGCCCTGCACTACCTGCGTACCGGTGCCGCCAAGGGCTGGGCGCCCTCTCCCGGTTTCGATGGCGCCGATTACCTCGATTGCCATAAGGATGTCGCACGCACCGGAATGAATCCGCTGCTGCACTATATTCTTTACGGTAAGGCCGAGAACCGTGCGGTCAAGCCTGCCGACAGCGAGGAACTGAACGCCCGCCTGATCGCCCGCAGCGGCCTCTTTGATGCGGCCTGGTACAAGTCCAACTACCCCGAGGCAGCCCGCTCGCGCCTGTCGGCGGCCCGTTACTTCCTCAAAAACGGCCGCAGCAAGGGCCACAATCCAAGCCCCAATTTCGATCTTGCCGGCTATATTGCAGGCAATGCCGATGTCGCCGCATCCTCCGTCAATCCGCTGTTGCACTACCTGAGTTTCGGCCTGGCCGAGGGCCGGCCCATCAGTGCCGTTGGCGGCACGGCGAAAGCACCGGACAGGCCCAGCCCAACTGCAGCGGCACTCGAACCACTGCCCACCGCTTTGAACACCGTGCCTGGCGATCAACCCCGCCCGGATCGTGATAGCGCCAATGCCCGCATCATCACCCAAAGCCCGCTCTTCGATGCCGCCTGGTATCAGCGCCATTACCTTGAAGTCAGCGCGTCCGGCCTGAGCCCCGCGCTGCATTACATCACGATGGGTGGGCTCAATGGATTTGCGCCATCGGCGCAGTTTGATTCGGCCGATTATCTGCAGCGTTACGATGATGTCCGCGAGACGGGAATCAACCCACTTGTGCATTATTTGCTTTTCGGTCAGGCCGAACTGCGCAAGATCAAGCCCGTCAATGAAACGGCGTTGCTGGAGCGATTGGCCCTTGCCAGCGGCCTGTTCGACGAAGCCTGGTACACCGCCACTTACCCCACCGTTTTGCGCTCAAAGTCCTCGCCATTGCAGCACTTTCTCAAGCATGGCCGCGACAAGTCTCACAATCCCGGCCCCGGTTTCGATGCCGCAGACTACATTGCCAACAATCCCGATGTCTTGACGTCGAAGATCAATCCGCTGTTGCACTATCTGCAGATTGGCAAGGCGGAAGGCCGCCAGATCAAGCCGGTTGGTAGCCGCGTCAATCACGCAATCAAAGTGGCAAAGTCCGTGGCCCCCGGGAAGCCATCACATGTAACATCGGTTGCACCCAAAGCTGTTGTTGCACCACCGCCCGCCGCCGCGCCAACGCCTGGTCCATTGGCGGCGCCAGCCCATTCTGACACCCCAGACCTCGAAACCGCCATTGCTCTGCTTGAAGCAACACCGCTGTTCGACAAAGCCTGGTATTTCATCAAATACCCAGACATTGCCCGGCTCGGCATCCGTGCGGCTGAACATTACTTCCGCCACGGTGCCTCGGAGATGCGCCAACCCAGCATCTATTTCGATCCTCAGTATTACGTGATCGAACAGTCGCCGGAGATTCAAGGCACCGGCATCAATCCACTCATCCACTTTCTGCAGACTGGCCGCAATCTCGGCCGCAAGCCCCGCGCCCTGTTCGAGTTCGTGCCGTCTCCGGTTGTGGCGCGGGCGCTTGACACGTCGTCCTGGCCCGTTGTCGCCGCCAGCCCGCTGCCGCAGGGTGCGTCCCCAGCCTGGAAGCGGCACACCAAACTCTTAGCTCAGCCGGGCGATGTGACGCTGGCAATCTGCGGTGCTGCGCTGGCCTTCGGCCCCGATTCGACTGCTGTCACCTCTGCCCAATTGCCGATCGCCGCTTTCGCGGTTCTGTCGGGTCTTGATCCCGCAAGCGATGTGAGAGTGTTGCAAGACGGCGCGCTGACACCACGTGATGGCGAATTCCTGCCGCATCACTATGCTGGCCTCGGACCCGAACTTGCGGAAGGTCCGTCGCGCCTTGTCGATGCTTGGTTTGCGGCAGACACGGCATTGCGCATCAGATTTGGCGATGAGGCCGTGGAAAAGCGCATGCCGCTCGTCATCCGGGCCTTTCAGTGCGACCCGCAACACGCCCGGCAGCCTATTCTCGTCGGCGAAGTTCCATTGCCGCCATCCGGTACCTGCTTTGCCGATTTTGATTTGGTCAACCCGCTGATGCCTCTGCTGCTGGTCCTCTCCGAGGCGGCAGGCCAGGTGAAAGAGCTTGGCCTGTTGGCGTTCCCATCGCTCTGCCGCGGTGGCTTGCATTATTCCGAAATCGCCGGGGCCGAGGATCTCTCGAATCCGGTTGACCAGATCCGTAGCCTGTCGGACCGGCTGGTCAAGGATCACATGATGGCGGGTGCCGCAAGGCTTCTCAGCCGCATTGAAGTTTCACTCACGGCCGCCAGCGGTGCCGAGCAGATTTTCCAGCCGGCCTTGCGATCATGGCTGTCGGCTGTCTTTGGCATCGCAATTGAAGCGGCTCCGGCCAGCTCCGCCAATCCGTCAGGTGAGGTCTATCTGCGCCAATGCCTGAGTGAGGCGCCAACACGTCAAACGCCCCTGCCGGATCGGGCCGGCCGATACATCCTGTCACTGCCGGCCGATGCCGTTCCAACCATCGAGGCCCTTGTTGCCGGAAGCACGCTGGAAAGCGGCGGCGAAATCGCCGGCAACTATTATGTTGCCGATGCCGCCACCGCGCGTCCGCGCCTGTCAGTGGTTCTGCCGCCACACGTTGAAGGCCTTCTGGCGCTGCAGCCCAGCTGGGCGGCTCCGGGATTTCCGGTATTGCGGCGCGATCATCCCGCGGCCGATCTGGCTGGCGGACGCGCCTCCCTTCCGGGTCACGTCGCCATTCGCCTGCCGCGCAATGCCGAACCGCACCGCGCCATGGCGCTCATGCCGCTTTCTCCCGATGCGGCAGCAAGTCCGCTTCCGCCGGCGGTGGCTGCCGGCCAAGCAATCGATGCCTTCATCCGCGCCTCGAACGCCGTCAACCTCGAAACATTCATCCGTTCACTGATCAATCAGCATGGTGTCACGATTGGCGCCGTCACCGTCGAGGCCATAGCGGGCCAGGCTGAACCGGACGCGCTGCAATCGGTACTCGACCGCTTGCTGCCTGGCAGGGCCGGGCTCGTCTGGCGCGCCCTGCCAGGCATTCTGGGTCCGGATTGCCTCAGTGGCGGCAGCACCGGCGCCTTCACCTTGATCGCCGAGGATCTGACCATCCTGCACGATGCGCGCACGGTTTCGGCGCTGCTGGCTCTGGCCCAGACCGAGGGCACGGCCTCGGCCAGCTGTCTCATCATCCGCGAGTCGATGACCAAGAAGGGCAGCTTGCTGGGATTTGAATGTGGCGGTTACTTCCCTTCGCATGTTTCGCTCCTGGCAGCGCCCCGGCTCATTCTCGCCCAGCCGGATTGCCGGGCGGCTTTCGCGAGTGCTACTTACCCGGTCATTGCCAACAGTTCCGGCTTGCTACTGGTCCGCAACGATTGCCTGCGCCAGGTCATGCAGCATCACGTCAGAACGGCTGCGGCCGCCAGTGACGACGGGCTGGAATTCGCCCTCCGGGCACTGGCTGCCGGTTACCGTCATCTGTGCACTTCCACCGTTCGCGCCGCCTCGCTGCGGCCCGAGCCCAAACGCGAGCGCAACGACCCGCCGGGCCTCGCCGCCATCACTCCTGCCCAATGGGTTAACATTCTTGGTTCCGTGGCCATCATCAGGGATATCCGCTGATGCGGATCTGCGTTCTCGTCCCCAGCGAGGATCATCTCGCCACCGCTGGAGTGCGCATCAGATACCAGCGTATCGGAACGAAGTTGCGGCAGAAGGGGCACGCACTTGAGGTAATTGTCATCGACGCCGTTCAGCCACAGTCCAGGCCGCTGGCTGATGTCTACCTGCTGTGCAAATGCCACGATGCACGCGCCATCGTTCTTGCCGCCGAATTGCGGGCGCAGGGCGTGCATCTCGGGGCGGATTTCTTCGATGATTATTACGCGCAGGACGGCGACAGCCGTTTTGTTTATATCCGCGAATGGCTGCGCGATATCGCCCCCAATCTCACCTTTGCGCTGTGCTCCACACCACTGATGCTGGAAACCCTGCGGGCGCTGCTTCCGCAATTGCCATTGCACATGATGAACGATCCCTTCGACAGCATCGATGAGGACGCTCTCGGCCGCCTGACCGACACCAAGCTGGAGCGCGCCCGCGCCACCGCCACGCTGGACATCGGCTGGTTCGGCATCGGCGACAATCCGCATTTTCCGGTGGGCCTCAGCGACCTCAAGGATTTTAGCGGCGTCTTGCAGGCCTTCAACCGCTGTGGTTTCGCGCCGCGCCTGTCGATCCTCACCAACCGCCGCGCCCTGACGCCAGACCGCCTCGAACTTTTGAGCCGTCTACCCCTGCCCTGGCGCTTGGAGGAATGGACGCAGGAAGGCGAGCGCCAATTGGTGCGGGAAAGTTATGTGTGTTTCATTCCTGTGAATGCCCAGCGCTTCAGCACGGTCAAGTCTCTCAATCGCTGTGTCACCGCCCTGTCGGGTGGCGCCCAGGTGCTTTCAACCGGCTATCCGCTCTATCGCAGCCTGGGCGATTTCGTCTATCTGAGCGCCACCACACTGATCAGTGATCTCAAATATGGAACGCCGAAGCTGCGGGCTGCAAGCCTGGCGCCACTGCTCAATCTTCTGCACCAGCATGCCGATCCGGCCGAAGAGTCCAACCGGCTCGAGGATTTTCTTCAAGCGCGGACACCAGCCGCGATAACCAGGCCCGAAGCACCGGCACTGGCGGTGGTCCATGGCCGCCTGTCGCCAAGTCCGGTGCACAAGTTCACCCAGCGTCTCGGTCATCTCTCGGTCGCCGGGCCATGGAACAGCACACCTGCAAACTACGATGTGAAGATCGCGCCCTTGCCAGGCGGCGGCAAGCTTGCAATTCACCTGTCGGAGAAAGCGATCAAACGGCTCGACCGGCAGGCCGCGGCCCGCGTCGAAACGTCTACAGCACGCGACGGCAAGACAACTTCCTACCTGCCGCTCGAGTCCGGCATTCTGGCCGGGATGACCACAGCCCTCATGGCGAAGCTCAGCTTCGACAGTGTATTTGCTTCCATCTATACCGATCTCATGCAGGCCGTTGAAAAAGAGTTGCGCCAGCTGTTTCCCTTGACCGGCGTGATCTTCTCGGAATACTCCGCGCCCTTCTGGCACGCCGCAAAAAGCCGGGGCGCCGCATGAACCGGCAACGCCACATCGTCTTCCTGCTCAACCTCATGCAGGACGTGAACATCATCCGCCCGTTGGCCTATCTCGCGGCGCGCGATCTCGATGTGGCGATCGTCTTCCTCGTCACCTCGAAATTCCTCGAGCGCGATGCCTTGCGCATCTGGCAGAAGGAAGTGGCCGAAATGGCGGGCGATCTCTGTGCCGCCATTCACATCTATGAGAACGCGCTTGATGCCGTGGCCGTCCTGCAAGGCAAGCAGGGGATCATCATCGCCGCCAGCGAATCGTCGCTGTCCGCCCACCGCGAAACCCATGACGTGTTGCGCGTCGCACCACGCGGCTTCCTCAAGATCACGCTGCAACATGGTTATGAGTGTGTCGGCTTCCTGCAGAACCGCGAACACATCATCGCCCATGGCCGCAACATCAAGTTCGCAGCCGATGTCATTTGCGGCTGGTGCGATGCCGCATCGCTGACATCCCTTGCCGCCTCCGAGCGCTCGAAGCTTTATGTCTCCGGCCCGACCCTGGTTTTGAGTGCCGTCAAGCCCGGCAGCAACGCGCCTGTCTCGGGCGGCCTCGTCTGCGAAAACCTGCACTCGGTGCGGATGCGCGCCACCGGCGATTTCGGCAAGTCCTTCATGGATGATTTCGGACGCTTCTGCGATCAGTCGGCGGAGTTCGGCCAGACGGTGAACTTGCGGCCGCATCCCGGCGGCATGTATGTGGTGAAGAACAACATCGCCCTTCCCCGCAATGTCGTCCTCAACACCAGGCCCATGTACAAGGTCGATCTCTCGGCCTACGCCTTTGGCGTGTCAGCACCCTCGACGGTGGCGCTCGACATGGTCTTCGCCGGCATTCCCGTCGCCGTTTGGCGCGACAGCGAAGGCATCATGGACGCGTCCAACTACGATGGCCTGACGCCCATCAGCACGGCAGCCGACTGGTTCGCCTTCGCGCGTGACGCGGTGCTGCGCCGCGATCACATCCTCGAACAGCAACAGCGCTTCATCGAAAATCTGTCGATGCCGGTTGACAGCAAGGACGTCTACCGCCGCTTCGCCGCGCTGCTCGCCAACGGCACCACTAATATTGGTGACATTCACACATATTGCCAGCCCGATCCAGTTAAGCCACGCCGGATCATGTTCATCACCAATGGTCCGATCCCAACACTGCAGCTTTCATTCCTGAAGCCGCTGGCGCCTCTCTTTGAATCGCGGCAAATCGACCACCAGATCGTCATGGAGACCGATATTGCCGACGCCATTGCGCAATTGCCCGTCGCACTCCGCAGTACCGCCGCAAAGCGCGATCAGCAATTCGCCGGACTCGTGCTGCAGAAACTTGAGGAATTCGAACCCGACATCATTGTGGCTTGCCGCTACAGTGGACCGGGGGCGGCTGAAATTCTCAACTGGGCGAATACGCGTGATGTGCCGGTCGTCTATCATGTCGATGACGACCTGCTCAATATTCCGCCGGAAATCGGGCAGGTAAAATATGTCGCCCACAATCGTCCCAGCCGGCTGGGCTCCGTTAATAGTTTTCTGCGGGGGGCCGACCTTGTTTATTGTTCGACGTCGGAATTGAGATTCCGGTTCCGCCAGCTCGGATACCAGACCAGCATGCAGGCCGGCCAGATCTATTGCTCCGGCAACATCATCAATCGGGCTGTCTCGAGGCCAGTAGGACGCATCGGCTATATGGGCTTCGATCACGCCCACGACTTTCAAATCGTCCTGCCCAGCCTCGTCCGCTACCTGCGCCGCAACCCCAATGTCGAATTTGAACTCTTTGGTTCGATTCCTCGGCCTGAAGAGCTGGATGAGTTCGGCAGCCGGGTGACCGTGCTTGAGCCGGTTCGCAATTACGAGGAGTTCCTGCGGGTTTTCGCAGAACGCAATTGGGATATCGGACTATGCCCGCTGGCCCGCACGCCATTCAACATCGTGAAAGCCAACACCAAGTGGGTCGAATACACGTCGGTGGGCGCCGCTGTTCTTGCGACGGCTGGCTTGGTCTATGATGACTGCTGCAGCAGCGGATGTGGAATGCTGCTGCGGGACGATGAATGGTTGGAGGCCATGGAGCACCTCACTGATAATCCCGATATCCGTTATTCGATGGTGGAGCAGGCCCAGCGCCGGGTCGAGACAGGTTACAACGTGCCGCTACTCCGGGCCCAGGTCATGTCGGTCTTCGAACGGGCGATGCGGACAAAGACAAAGGACGGCACGGAACAGTGGCCGCACACACCACGCGGAGCACTGGCCGCACTGGCCTCGCCAACCGAAACCCGGCTGTTCTGAGCATGGTGGCGAGTGGAGCTTCGAAGGGTCTGAGGGTGTCACAAGTCGGAATGGCTCCTATCCGCTTGCTGGTGATCGCCGACAAGCACACCGCCACGCAATACATCAGCTTCCTGCGGCCACTACAGGCGCTGGTGGAGGCGGGTCGCATGCGCATCTTCTTTGAAAGATGCCCGAAGTCGCCCGCCGCCGCCGATGCGCAATTCAAATCGATCGCTCCCGATTACCTCGTGCTGTCGCGTTGCACCCTGCCTGGCGGCGAGTCGCTGGTGAAGCTCGCCCGCAGCCACGCCATTCCCTATCTCTATCACATCGACGACGATCTGCTGCGCGTGCCTGAATCCATCGGTGCCGACAAATTCATCGCCTACAACCACCCGGTCCGCCTGCAGCGCCTGACGGATTTTATGAACTCCGCCGATCTGGTCTATGCATCGACCGAACCCTTGCAAGCGGCACTGCGCGAATCCGGCATCACCAGCAACATCGAAGCGGGTCAGATCTACTGTGGTGTCGATGCGGATGCGCTGCTGCAACCCATGGTCTCAGCCGGTCCCATCATTGGCTACATGGGCACGGGCAGCCACGTCAACGATCTGCTGATGATCCTCCCATCGATCGAACGGCTGATGGATGAACACAAGGCCTTGCGCTTTGAACTCTTCGGCACCATACAGATGCCGGAACAGCTGGCGCGTTTCGGCAACCGCGTGATGGTGCACCAGCCCGATCTCAACTACGCGGGCTTCATCCACAAGCTGCAATCGCTCGGCTGGTGGATCGGTCTGGCGCCGCTCGAGGACAATGCTTTCAACCGTTGCAAGGCCGATACCAAGTGGGTGGAATACACCACGGCGGGCATCGCCGTCGTGGCCTCCGACGTGCCGGTCTACCACCGCGCCTGCGCCGAGGGTTGCGGTGTTCTGATGCCTGAAGATGGCGACTGGTTCGCAGCCATCACCACATTGTTGCGCGATGCCGGCCAGCGCCGCCGCATCATCGCCAACGCCCGCGCCAGGTTACGTGAAAATTACAGTCAGGACACATTGCGCCAACAGGTTCTCGCCATGCTCGCCAAGGCCTCAGCCATCGCCCAGGCACGGAGCTGACACTTCACGTCCCGCTCAGCCGCGATCGAGCGCTACTTCATCGCACTCGACTTCGACGAACGCGGCTGCCGCCCGCATCAGTGCACTGGGCTTTGCTGCGATGTCAGCCGGCCGTTGCGCCGCCTGTCCGGGCTCCACACCCGCCGCATGCTTGAGGAACAGCCGCATCACATGCGAGACGCCCTCCTCCGTCACGTTGCGCAGATCCTCGGCGTAATAGCGCCCACGATTATAAGCGCCGGTGATCACCTCGTAGGATGGGAAATAGTGTACCCAGTCATGCGCGTCGCACAGCATCTGCGCCGCCACCCGCAGCACCGATTTCGAATAACTCGTCGCCGTCAACACATGGGCCTTAGGCGCCGCCGTAGCCATCAGCGGTACGGGTGAAACAGTGAGGATCGCTTGCGCCGCCGGATTGACCGCCTTGAGTTTCTCGAAGAACGCCGTCATGTCCTTCATCACGGCTTTCAGCGACTGGTTCTCGAAGGCATACTTCGTCAAGTCGAATGTCCCGCCCTCAACGCCGGGGCACAGCGGAAACACCGCGCCGTCGGCGCGGGCTTTCCAGCTCTCGGTCAGCCCAAGCGTGAACACGAAGACATCGAGCGTCTCGAACATCTTGCGCACGGCGGCCAGATGCTGCTGCCGGTCGGCCAACATTTCGGCGACCGAGATGAAATTGCCGGGCTGCACGGTGGGCCGGAAGGGGTCGCGCACCGTGCCGTCGGCATCGATCCATGGTTCTTCCTGCGGTGTGAAAGTGCCATAGGCGCGGTCGAACAACTGGTTGAGCTGGCGCGCCGTATAGATATTGCCGAAGCGCGCCGAGAACGTGCCGTAATTGTGCTTGTCGCGGATCGCCTGCGGCACGATCGGGTGCCCCTCCTCGGCGACGTAATAGCGGAAGCCGGATTTTCTCAGGTGCCGCGCGATGTGTTGCGCAAAGCAACTGCCGGCGGTCGCCACCTTGGTCTCCGGCAGAATGCGCAGCTTGAACTCGCCCACCGGATCGACATCTTCCATGGCAACGCCCGCCACGGACTTGCGCCAGAACGCTCTTTCCGGCAGCGCGCGATAGGGATGGTTCGCCATGGCTACTCCAGCATCTTCACTCTAGGGGGCACGCGCCACGCCATGCAGCATGCGCTCGAAATCCTGCAACAGCACTTCGCCAAACGCCGCATTGGCATGCGTCGCATCATTGGCATGATAGGCGGGCGCCAGGAATCCTTCCGGCGTCACGGCATGCAACGGCACCGAATAATGATAGACATTGAGGCCTGAGAGATAATTGGAAACCAGCTGCTCCTCGAGCTTCCAGAGCGGCTGCCGGTTCTGCTTCGGCGCTTACTCGTGCTGAACCGTCACGCCATCGACAATGCGCGTTTTGCCGCCCCTTGCTAATCGTTCTTTGGTCGGGGGCGTATCGATATGG